>JBBQII010000184.1:0-6992 GCA_038324795.1 Gemmatales bacterium | reverse complement strand
CATAGGCTGAACAATCAGAGCCCGAGCGCCAGCGAGGGACGAATATCATGCGGGGGCGCAAGCCATGAGCGCGTTGTATATCGGATTGGATGTAGGCGGCACAACGATGAAGGCCTGCGTCGTCGACAGTTTGGGCCACGCCGCCACGTCGGTCGTGATGCCGACCGAGCCGCAACGCGGGCAGGAACAGGGTCTGGCGACCATGTGCGAGACGATCCGCCGGGCGGCGTCCGCGGCAAACAAGACGATGGCCGACATCGCCGGCATCGGTGTCGCCACGCCGGGGACGATGGATATTCAGGCCGGGCTGATCCTCGATCCCCCGAACCTGAAGCCGTGGCGCAACGTGCCGGTGAAGCAGTTCGTGCACGAGACCTTCAAGATCCCGACGGCTTTTCAGAACGACGCCAACGCGGCCGCCTACGGCGAATACTGGGTCGGTGCCGGGCGCGAAGTAAAGAGCATGGTGCTGTTCACGCTGGGGACGGGCGTCGGCGGCGGCATCATCATCGAGGACAAAGTGCTGGAAGGCCAGCACAGCCACGGCGGCGAGATCGGCCACATGAAGATCGCCTACGAGAATGGCCGACTGTGCGGTTGCGGTCGGCTCGGCTGTCTCGAAGCGTATGCCAGTGCCACAGCGGTGGTAAAACGTGCCCGTGAAGCGCTGAAGGACGATGCCGGGTCAGTGTTGCACAAACTGCAGATGGAAGGCGGCGAGGACTTTTCATCACGCGGCATCTTCGACGCCGCCGAGCACGGCGACGGCCTGGCCGCGAAGATCGTGGACGAAACTGCCTTCTTCCTGGGCGTCGGCGCAATGAACATGATGCACACGATCGACCCCGATGCGATCGTCTTCGCCGGCGGCATGACCCATGCGGGCGAACCGTTCCTCGACAAGATTAAACATTACATCCACCAGTTGGCCTTTCCCGTTCCGGCCGCCAAAACGCTGGTGAGGTATGCGCAGTTGGGGAGCGACGCTGGCTACTACGGCGCTGCGGCGTGTGCGAAGTATCTGGTGGAGGGGAAGTTGTAAAACTGGTTAGCGTGCATCCCGAAGGGATAGACGTATTGGCGTCGTGCGTCCCTTCGGGACGCACGCTAACATCGTCGTTGTAATCACGTCCCTGCCGGCTTCTCACGCAGGATGCGGTTCATGTTCTTCTTGTATGCCTCGACGCCCGGTTGGCCGTAGGGGTTGACGTTCATCAGCCGGCCTTCGACCACCGTGGCCAGCATCAGCATCTGCATCAACTGACCCATGGTGTGTTCGGAAAGAACCGGCAGCACGATGTCTGTCGTCGGGCGGGCCGCATCATAATAAGCCTGATTCGTCCCCTTCATCGCAGCGGCCTGCACATCGGCCAGCGTTTTGCGCGACAGGGCGTTCAGGTCGTCCTCGTTGCGGTCGGCCATGCCGATGTGGAACGGGGCGTGCTTCGTTGTCTTCACCGACAGATTGTTGATGATCTTGTCCCGCGTGCCGTCCTGGTGCTGCTGGCCGCGTGAATGCAGGTCGCGCGATTGCACCACGGTCATCGGCGTGGGGCCCCGGCCCTGCTTGCCCAGCGATTCGGACAGCAACTGGTCGTACCACATACCCAGCAATTCCAGCCTCTTCGACCAGACCGCCATCACACGCGTCTGCTTGTCGAACTCCTCTGCCATCAGGTAGTTGACGGCCGCGTACTGCAGCACCGGGTTTCGCTCAAACGGCTCTTCAAGGAACCGCCGAGTCATCGCCGCCGCCCCCAGGAGCAGGGCGCGGACGTCCAGACCCATCAGCGCGGCTGGCACCAGGCCGACGCCGGTGAAGACCGAATAGCGGCCGCCGACGTTGTCGGGGATGTTCAGGATCTCTTCATCCTTGTAACCGTCAGCCTTGCACAGGTCTCGCAGCTTGCCGGTCAGCCCTGTGACCGGAATGATGTTCGCCCGAAGTTTGTCGGGACCCGAACCATAATAACGCGACAGTTCCGCACGGATGATGCGGTAGGCGGCTGCCGTTTCGAGCGTCCCGCCTGACTTGCTGATGACGACTGCGCCCCACCGTTCATCGCGAATCTCGGGATCGACGCAGTTATTCTCCAGGAGGTCGAGCAGATCCTGCAGTGTGTCGTTGTCGACGTTGTTACCTTCAAAGTAGATGCGTGGCCGACCCATGCGCATCCGCGGCGGCAATTCGTTGTGGTAGCTGTGGCACAAGGCATCGAACAGCGCCCGCGCCCCGAGGTACGAGCCGCCGATGCCGAGGATGACGACGCGGTCGACCGAATCGCGCAGCTTCTGCGCCTGGGCCATGATTCGGCCCAGTTCGCTGACTTCACCCTTGCGCCGATGCTGGTCAAGCAGCCGTTGCGGCAGGTCAATGAACCCGGCATCCAGCGGTTTGAACTTCGGCGGGACGTTTACCATCTCCCGCTCGGAAGCCACCTGCATGCGCACGGCCACCAGCGACTGCTTCAATGAGTCGAGGCGCTCTGATGTAAGAAAGTTCAGTGTCTGGAGTTCAGTCAGGGGCGACCACGATTCGGAACCGGGCGCGATGAGTCCCTGGTAGCTGAACTCGATCGATTCGTCGGGAAGCTGCATAAACTGCTTCAGATGGGGTAAGTCGGTTACAGCCACGCTGGGCTAATTCAACACGGGCCACAAAGCCTTTGCCATACTGTACGTCATGCTCTTCGGGCTGTAAACTCCCGAGTATGAACATTCACGAACTGATTGGCGAATTGAAAGAAGTCGGGACCAGCAAAATCGTGCTGCTGGTTGCCGACGGCATCGGCGGCCTGCCCCTCGAACCGGGCGGCAAGACCGAGCTTGAGACCGCGCGTACCCCTAACCTGGACAAGTGTGCCCGTGAGGGCGTCTGCGGCCTGAGCATCCCGGTATTGCCGGGCATCACGCCGGGCAGTGGTCCGGGGCATCTGGGCCTGTTCGGGTACGACCCGCTGCAGTACCGCATCGGCCGGGGCATTCTCGAAGCTCTCGGCATCAATTTCCAGGTCGGATCAAAAGATGTCGCAGTGCGTGGCAACTTCTGCACGCTCGATGCGGCTGGGAAGATCAGCGACCGCAGGGCGGGACGGCCGACGACCGAACGCTGCGTGGCGACGGTTGAAAAGATGCGCTCGATCAAGATCCCGGGCGTCGAAATCTTCGTCGAGCCGGTGAAAGAGCATCGCTTTGTCGTGGTTTTCCGCGGCGAAGGGCTTGGCGACGCGGTGAATGACACCGATCCACAGGTGATCGGCGTCACGCCACTGGTCGCCAAGGGGGGCGATCCGGCGTCGGCCAAGACGGCGGAAGTAGTGAACAACTTCGTTGCGCAAGCCGGCAAAGTTCTCGCGGCTGACGCTCCGACGAACGGCGTCACGCTGCGCGGCTTCGCCAAATACCCGAAGATCGGAACCATGCAGGAGGTCTACGGCCTGAAGTCGGCCGCGCTTGCCATCTACCCGATGTACAAGGGGCTGGCTCGCCTCGTCGGCATGGATGTGCTTGATGCAGGTCAGACGCTGAACGACCAAATGACGCTCTTGAAGAAGGTCTGGGACAAGTACGACTTCTTCTTCCTGCACTACAAGTACACCGACTCGACGGGTGAAGACGGCAACTTCCCGGCGAAGGTCGACATGATCGAAAAGCTGGATGCCGCGATTCCCGCCGTAATGGAGCTGAAGCCGGACGTTTTCATCGTCACCGGCGACCACAGCACTCCGAGCAAGATGCGCTCGCACAGTTGGCACCCGGTGCCGACGCTGATCCACGCTGCGATGGCCCGGACCGACGCGGTAACCGAGTTCAGCGAGTCCGCCTGCTTGAGCGGCGGCTTGGGCCAATTTCAGGCGATGCACCTGATGCTGTTGGCGATGGCCCACGCGGGGCGGTTGGGGAAGTACGGGGCGTAGCTTTCGATAGAACGCAATTGGGAATCCGTCGCTTGCACTTCCGGCTAATCAAACGACAAAAGCCCGCCGATTCGGCGGGCTTTCTGCTTCTTCGATCGCTTCATTACACCGCAACCGGCGTCTCTTCTTCCACGATGCTGATGCGCTTGTTCGGCGCGAAATGGACGATGCCGTCGACGAGTGCGAACAGGCAGTCGTCCTTGGCCCGCTTGACGTTGCGGCCAGCGCTGAACTTGGTGCCGCGCTGTTGGATAATGATGCTGCCTGCGGACACCCATTGGCCGGAGTTGGCCTTCACGCCGAGGCGTTGCGGGTTCGAATCGCGGCCGTTGCGGGATGACCCCTGGCCCTTCTTATGTGCCATGACTGCCTCGTCGAGTAAGTTCAACCGAAGTTTGCCGTAGCAACTGTTGTAGCAATCACGGCTTGGCCGGCAACGTCACCGTCTCGCGCGGCAATGGAAGCGGCAGCGTAATCGGCGATTCGTTGCGGATGATCATCGGCCGGACCGGCTCGATGATCGTGCCTTCCTTCTTGTCCTTGCCGACAAGGTCGATCTCGGTCGCGCGGTAGATCCACTGCGGGTTGTCCACCCAGCGGATCGCGTTGGCGTCGTTCTGGATCTCATCGCCCAGGCGGTTGAAGTTGATCTGCAACGTTTTGCGGCGAATGATATCGCTCTTCGGGTCTTTGCGCCACCCGTCGGACAACCCGGCAATGAAGACGCTGAAACGATTGGTCTTCGGGGCCCGGTCGTACACGTCGGTCCAGATGGCGACGCCGTTTACCGCACGCGGATAGGCATCTTTCTTCGACATCGGGATCGGTTCCTTGCTGATCGTCACCGAGTTCTTGATGTTCATCTTCCCGGTCGGATCTTCAATCTTGATGATCGCTTCCTGGACGGCCGGCATCACTTCATCGGGGTGCACGGTTTCGTAGTCGTGCGTCTTCAACTCGATATCGGGCACGAAGACGCGCGGCTCGCCGGTGTGATTGATCACCTGATACAGCATGTACCAGACGACTTTCTTCTGGTCGCGCCCGGGAACGTCGACGACGATCACGCGCGGATCCTTGAACCGGAAGTGCAGCGTCCAGTTATCGGGCTTGTCGAACGCGTGCAGCTGCGGCTCGATTTCCCGCTCGTTGAAACCGGTGGTTTTTGTCTGAGCCAGGGTAGGGCGACTGCTGACGCACACCGCGATCGCTGCCAGACTCAAAATAATCAAGATTCGCATGATCGATACTCCGCGGGAGAGACCCGCATCGCCTATTGATCCAGATTGACCATAACCGCCGACTGCCGCGGATGCAAGCGAAACCGGTCTTGGTCAGCTGTGTTCCGGGGTTGGCCAGCTTTCCTAATCGCTGTAGTTGCACTTTTGAGGGTCGCTGCATGGTCTGTACGCTCCGCACGGCATCGGCGGTTCAAGTTAGTGAACCACGAATGAGCCGAATTCCACGAATGAAGAAACGTCTTGGACTCGCTGCGTTGGTGGGCAGGTTTGACGAGTGCTGAAGATTTAACCACTGATAGCGCAGATACCACTGATGAAAACCGATGGCTCGTGGGTATGCGGATCTCCATCCGTGTGCTCGACGTCATCCGTGGTCAATTCTCTCTCGGTTGCGGCGACGCCGTTCAGGGTTTTCATTCGTCTGATTCGGCTTATTCGTGGTTAACTTGCTTTCTCTTGGCGAACAAGCTTCCACCGGTGTACGATTACTAGTGCCGAAGAATTCCGCGAGGGAGGGCATGCGATGACACCCGTCAAGGAAAAGCAGACTGCCGAAGAACTGCCGCCGGCCGAGCAGTTCTGGAAGAAATACTCTCCGCACTACGAGTTGCCAATCTCTACAGTGGCGACCGGGGCATTTCATCTGCTCGTCGTAGCCACCATCATCATCATTGCCACGCTGTTGATGAAGCCGGTCGAAAAGCCGCCGGTGCCGGTTCGAAGCATCACTCTGACAGATGCCCCGTCAGGCAGCCTGAACGGTTCCTCGGGTTCCGGCGGCGGCGACGAGAAGGCCGAAGTGACCGACGAGAGGCCCGAAGAGCCTGTCCGCAACATTCCAAAGGCGGACCTGGAACGGGTGATGGTCGCTGCCAGCCAGTGGGTGCCGGAATTGAAAGATAACCAGGATGCCCTGAAGGCGATGGTTGAATCGCCTAACTTCAAGAAGCTCGACGGCCTGAACGAGGACCTGAAGAAACGCATCGCCAAAGGCTTCGGCGACCCGAACGGCTCGGGCGACAACGCGGGCAAAGGCAACACCGGCGAGGCGGGCACGGGCAGCGGCGGCAAGGGCGGGCCGGACGCGACTAGTTCCGGCAGCCGGTCGAGCCGTTGGATCATCACGTTCAAAACCAACAGCGGGCCCGACTACCTGCGGCAGTTGTCGGCCTTCGGTGCGAAGATCGTTGTTGAAGAACCGCCGGACTGGAAGCGAAACCGCATCTTCGACGACCTGATCAACACCAACCCGGGCCGACTGCTGGGAGCAGGGGATGCACTGCCGGAAATGTCGTTCGTGGACGACAACAAGGCATCCGTGAAGCGCGTGGCCGAGACGCTGGGCGTCAACTTCGTGCCACCGCGGTTTATCGCGTTCTTTCCGAAGGACGTCGAAGTCCAGTTGGCGGCAAAGGAGACAGCCTTCCGCAACCGCAAGGAAGACCAGATCTATTCGACGACGTTCAGCGTCGTCGAACGCGACGGCAAGTACGAGATCAAAGTGACCGACCAGGTAGCGAATCGCAAGTAAACCCGTTTGTCGGCGAGCCTAACGGGCTCGCCTACTCTTCTTTCGGTGCTCGCCGTTCGATCCGGATCGTCTCCTGAATATCGGCCCCTGCGGCGGCGTCCTGGATGGCCATGAAGGTCTTCCAGGGTACCAGCTTGTCCATCTCGACGGCCAGTTTGCTGTGGCCAGTCTTCTTCTTCCAATCGATAAACCGCTGTTTCAGATCGGTTTCGGGTGTCGGTTCGTTCTCGACGCGGATGACGGTCTGGCCGTTCTCCTGCTCCGCGGTCACACGGATGGTGATCTCGCGCAAGGCTCCATCGC
>JBBQII010000183.1:0-7025 GCA_038324795.1 Gemmatales bacterium | reverse complement strand
GATCGGCGTGGCGAACAATTCTTCGACGATCTCCGGCCGCAGTCCGCTGGCCAGGAACAGCCGCGCGTGTGTGGCCGCCGCCATCCATTGCACGACGGTCGCGCGATCCCGTGGCCGCTTGTCGGCGACAACCCGGAATGCTCGTGAATAGTCGTCGCTTTGCCGCAGCAGTTCCATCCCTTCGCCAAGTACGGGGTCGAGATCGGTGAGCAGTACGATGATTCCCTCCGAGCGCACGGCGCGAGCGGCCGCGGCCGCGGCCATTGCGATCTGTTCAAACGTATCACCCCTGCCGCGAACGGTTGCCAGCACAATGTCGACCGGTGCCGCGACCCGCGTTTTCCAATGGGCATCCTGCGCGGCAATGCCATCGGCGCTGCTGTCGATCAGGCCCGCGAGTATGTCCGCCAGGCCGCCGTCCCCCGCCTCGATCGCCTGTACAAAGATTGGCGAGCCGAGCAGCCATGCGATCTCCGCGGCCTCGGCACGTATGGCGTTCGGTTCAGGCGTTGGCGATTCATTCGTCAACTGATCGTCGAGCTTTCTGCGTGTTTCGTCATCGCTGAGGACCGGGTAAAGCCCCGCCTCTGCACCGGTGTAGCCCAACTGCGGATCGTAGCGTCGGCCGCTGATGGCGATGATCTGATCTGCATCGACGAGCGTGCGGTTCAGATAGATGCGCCGGCCCTGCGTCGATGCAGCCAGGTAACTCATCTGCTTGCGGTCGCCGGGCTGATGGACTTCGGTATGTACATCGGCAAACTCGTCCGGCAGAGCGTCAATCCACTCGGCCTGGCCGGAGCCGGGCGTTGTAACAATAGTGACAAAATCGGGACCAATCCCGGCGCTCGCGAGATACTCGAGCACACCGGTTACCAGCTCGCCGACGCTCGGCACCTGCTCGTCAACGACCAGTGCAATGCGATCGTCAGGCGTCATCGCCCGGCGCAGGGGGAAATCCAGGCGGCGGGGGCGCTCCATGGCGGCACGCACCGCGGCACGCACGTCCGCGATCGTGTCGCCCACCGGGAGCGGCACGTGCAGCAAGCGGTCATCCGCGATCGCGAGGGTCCAAGTTTCCGCCCCCATCGGCACGTCCAGCAGCATTCCCGTGTAGTTCCTTTCGAGTGACTCGTGACTCCGGAGATTATACGCCGGGATGGCGGACATGCTCCCGGCGCAACGATGAATTGATGAAATCCCCGGGAATCTGTTTGCATGGTGCCAGCCGAATTCGTTGAAATGATGAAGGCGGGCGTCGATAGGGACGCCCCCACAACGCCTTTCCCGGGAGCCCTCGAACGTGCGCATACTCTCCGGCCTCTCCGCTACCGCTCTTCTGATCATTGTTGTCGCCCACTGTGGCGCTCAGGTCAAAGCGCCCGCGGTTGATTTAAACACCGTCAACGCGATGAAGAAACTGGGGGCCGTCCTGGTCTCGTTCGACGTCAACGAAAAGTCGGCCATCGAGATTGAGAAGTTTGATGGCGCTGCGGGGAGGTTCTCTGTCTTCCAGTTCGCGACCATTGATGACAAGGTGCTGGCCAAGTTGCCGAAAACCGACGCGGTGATCGGCATCGATTTGCACTTCCCCCGTACCGGCACTGCGGCGAAGAAAGACACCGTCAGCGAAGCGGGCCTGAAGTTCCTCGGCAATCTCAAGAATCTGCAGATGCTCAGCGTCGCCGGACGCCGCGGGTTCGGCAACGAGGAACTGAAGGAGATCTTCGGCTGCAAGGAACTGCGATTCCTGGACCTGTCGGGCACCGGCATCAGCGTCGAGGGCCTGCGTATGATCGATCAATTGAAAGAGTTGCGGGCACTCGACGTCAGTCGCACACGGGCCGCTTCTGATGAAGGGATCCGCGATCTCGGGCTGGCAAAAGAACTGCGAACGCTGAACCTCGAAGGCAGTCGCGGCGTGACCGACACAGGATTGAAGGATCTTGCCCCGCTCAAGAAGCTGTTTTCGTTGAACATCGCTCGAACAAAAGTCTCCGATGTCGGACTCGCGGAACTGACGAAGTTCGACCAGCTACGTTACCTGATTCTCTCCGATACCGAAATTGGCGACGACGGCATTAAGCAGCTCGCGCCGTTGACGAAGCTCGAACGGATTGACCTGCAGGGCACACGCATCAGCGACGATGGATTGAAGGATCTGACCAAACTCAGCGGCCTTTTGCACCTGAATCTCGAGAACACCCGGATTACCGATGAAGGGCTTAAGAACATCCCCGAGTTTGGCCTGCTGGCAAAGTTGAACCTCGCGAAAGATCGAGTGACCGATGCCGGACTGGCTGAGGTAGCGAAGAACAAGGCCCTGAAGTCGCTGAACCTCGAACAGACCCGCGTGACGGATGTCGGCCTCAAGGAACTGGCCGGACTGCCGCTAGATGAGTTGACGCTCGACGGACTGGCAATCACTGATGCTGGCATCAAGGAACTGCTGAAACTGCCGCTGACTCAACTGTCGCTGAAGAACACTCAGATCAGCGATTTCGGTCTGAAAGAGCTGGCCCGCATCAAGTCGCTGACTCACGTCAACGTCACCGGCTGCAAGAAAGTGACGAAGACGGGCATCGCCTCGGTCAAGTTCCAGTTGCCCAAGGCCGTGTTTGATGGGCCCTGAGCCGGATCAATTGCCGAAGATCTCGTACAGTCGCAAGTGCATCGCCAGGTCGTGCGCTTCCGCACGGCTTGCGCCGTCGATACCCGCCTCGGCTAGTTTCGCGTCTACATCCTTTTTCTCGCGCCGTCCGCCGGGCCACCCTGACAGGGCGTGCCGCAGGCTCTTACGCCGTTGCGTGTACAGGTCGCGGAGAAACGCCCGGAATCCCGCTACATCGGGAATGCGCTTGCGCATTTCCGGATCGGGGCGGATGTCGATAATGGCGGAATCGACTTTCGGTTGCGGCCAGAACGCCGTGGGAGGCAGTCGGCGGACAATCGACACTCGCGCCAGCGCCTGCACCAAAATTGCCAGTGAACCATATGCCTTGGTGCTAGGCTGAGCCATCATCCGCTCGGCCATCTCCCATTGCACCATCACCACCATCCGGTCGATGACCGGCCCGGCAATCAGCAGATTGGCGATCACCGGCGTGGCCACCACATAGGGCAGATTGGCAACCAACTTGCGACTGGTGCAACCGCGGGCAATCGTCATCCGTTCCCACTCGGCCATTACGCCCGGGTTCATTTCGTTCTTGCGCTCGAGAATGTCGTGGTGCATCAGCGACAGATTCGGCCGCCAGGAGTGCAGTTCGAAGGCCATGCGCGAGAAGTCGAGATCGAGTTCAACGCTGGTCAACGCGCCGGCCTTGTCGCTGATTTTTGCCGTCAACGACCCGGTGCCGGTGCCGACTTCAAGGACCGAGTCGCTGTGGGAAAGCTCGGCCGTCTGCACGATCAGATCGAGAAGGTTCAGGTCGATGAGGAAGTTCTGCCCCATCTTGTTCTTGGGCATCAACCTGCGCGACTGCAGCAAGTCGCGGATGTAGGATTGTGTCTGTCGCGGTGATGTCTGCGGTGGGTTCATGGAGTTGTTTTATGGATGACGCAATCAACTTGAGCAGACATCCCGAAGGGATGCCGCTGGCACCTCTGCCGTGTACAGTTCCCCCATGCACCGGATTTCCAGTCTCATCACTGTCCTGTTCCTCGCTGCTCGCCTCTCGGCACAGACGCTGCCGATCGAGATCACGGATGCCCGCTTCGGCTTTCCGTCGCATCGTTCGGGTGATGGCTACCTGTTCAAACCTGCCAGATGGGTGCCGGTTTGGATCGACTTGAAGTTCCCCGGCGGCATCAACGCGGAGAAGGTCGAGTTCCAAGTCTCCACCCCCGATGGCGATGATGTCATCAGCGTTGCCCGTGAACTGGTCTCCGCCAACCGGATCGAAACGACCGGCCGGCATCTGATGTATCTGAAGCCCGGCAGCTTGAACGCTGAAATTGAGGTTCGCATCGTCGACGCCGCGACGAAGCAACCGCTCGCGACCCCGTTCCGCGGCCGGCAGGCGGGTCGTGGGCAGAACAGGCACTTCATCCTGACGGCAGGCAGCAAGCCGCCGGCCGTACGACTGCCACGCATTGAAGGACAGGTCGGCGACGCACTCGCGGACGGTGAACCGCTTCGACAGGGATTGGTCGAGCACCTGCATATCGAACGGGCCGACCAAATGCCTGATCGCTGGTTCGGCTACCAGTCGATCGATCTGCTGATTCTGTCTGCTGGAGAAAATTCCTTCTGGGACGAACTTAACAGAGATGCCAGTCGACGCGATGCGATGGCGGAGTGGGTACGCCGCGGCGGTCGTGTGGTCATCAGTGTGGGAAGAGAACTTTCATTGGGCGGCGTTACCGTCCGGCGCTTTGGACCCGCATCGTCCGTTTCGGAGATTCCGCTGTTGCTGCCGAATGCTCCTCGACTGATCGTCAAGTCCGGCAATGGAGCTCCGTTCGAGATAGCGATGATGAAGGTGAGTTCCGATCGGGTGAAGCTTCTGACCGATGATGCCGAGAATCCGGTGCCGCTCGTGATGCAAATCCCGTGGGGGCTGGGGCGTGTCACCTGCGTTGCGTTCGATCTCGCTCATCCCGCGTTCAGCGCGTGGAACCAGCGCGAACTGTTCTGGGACTGGTTGTTGAACCAGGCCGGGACACGTCTGCCCACCGGCAATGAGGCCAACGCAAACGAAGACCCCGACAAGTACCTTTCGCGCTTGCAAAACAATCTCGAGCATTTCGAGCAGGTGCCGGTGATCTCGTTCGGCTGGGTGGCGATGCTGATCCTGGCGTACATCGTGCTGATCGGTCCGGTCGAGTACCTGATCCTGAAACGGATCCTGAAGAGGATGGAACTGACCTGGCTGACGATGCCGATCATCGTCGCCGGCGTCTGTGTCGCGGCTTATGTGGCAGCGATCGAAAGCAAAGGGAGAGAGTTGCGAATCAATAAGGTCGATGTCGTGGACGTTGACCTTCGAGATGGGACCATCTGCGGGCAGACCTGGTTCACGCTATTCAGCCCGCGCATCGAGAGTTACCGGATCGACGTCCTGCCGAGGATTGTTGAGTCACCCCCTGACCAGTCTCTGGTCTCCTGGCATGGAAGCGCACGAAGTACCCGGCAAAGCCTGCTGCGCCGCAGCTACGATTACGGGCGTGATGGATTCAACTACACGGGCGGCCTGAACAATGTTGTTATTCAGGTCTGGTCGACGAAGTCATTCACGGCCCAATGGTCAGGAAAGCCTGCAGTACCGCCTATCGAATCAACGCTTCGCATCGCAACCGCGGACGCCGGCCAGATCACCGGGTCGATCACGAGTCGGCTGCCAATCGATCTGATTCAAAACGCGCAGTTGATCTATCGCGATCGGGTGATCCCCGTACCGCCGTTGGTGCGGGATGTTCCGCGCTTTGTTTCATCGACCAGTGCGGTGGGAACCGCCTCGTCGTTCTTTCAGCAGGATACAGTTCAGCAGGATCTGGTGACAGTTGCCCGCGCCGGACGCGCGCCAATCGGCGACTATGACGACGATCCGCGATTTCGCTTCTGGCCGATCCTGTTCCATGAAGCGATCCACGGCCAGTTCAACCGCGTATCGAATTCAGCGTTCCGGGAACTTGATCAATCCTGGCGTGTGGGTGAGCGCAGCCCGCACGAGGCCTGGTTGATCGTCCGCTTGCCCGGCCGTTACGGCTCCGCCGCGGAGGTGCAGTCGCTGCCCGAGTCGCCGACGGCAATTGACCTCGGCCAACCGCCGACTGGCACGCTGCGGCAGGATACCTACCTGCGCGTGTTGATCCCGATTACCCCGGCACGGCCTTGAAGATCGGCTTGCCGGCTGCCAAACTCATGATGTGCCCGCCGAACTTTTCGGGAATGATTCACCATGCGAACACGGCTGATTGTCGCTTTCTTTTTCATCCTTCTTGCGGGGTGCGGGCAGGAGCCGCCTGCTCCCGTAGTCGTCACGCTCGATACCGGTAAGGCGAAGGTAACGCCTGAAATCAAACAGAAGGAACCGCCCCGCAAAGCCCCGATCATCAAGAAGCCCGATCCGGTTCAGTTAGTGACTTTTGATCTGCGGCCCTGTGGCATCTACGGCGTCATCGATGCCCCGGCCGACCCGGGCATTCTGCAGAACGTTCTCGGCGACCTGACACTGACCGGCCCGGACGGCTACGCGGTGACGCTGAAGACCGGGGTCACCGATCTCGCGAAGCTCAAGAATGATCTGCTGACCGAACAGGGGGCCAAGCCGCCGCTGGTGGACGATCGTGACGCGCTGTTGATTGAACTCGATGAACTCGGCCGACCGCGTTTTCGCTTCGAGGTGAACAACACGCTGGGCGACGTGCCATTTCGACTGGGGCAGGACCTGCTGCCGCCGATCACCGTCGAGCAGGCACAACGGAACCTGCGTGCCGCACGCTCACTGCGGCAACCTCCCGAGTTGGCCCGTGCCCGCCGGGATCGTGACGATGCCGAGACCGCCCTCACCAAGCGCGGAGTGAAGTTTGAAACGCTGGGCGATGGCAGCCGCCAGGTTTCCTGCATCAACCTGCCGAACCTGACCAACGCCGATCTTGAACTGTTGAGCAATTTCCCCGAACTGTCGCAAGTCGTGATCCTGTCCGACGGCAAGTTGACCGCCACTGGCCTGCGTGTCATCGAGTCGCTGCCGCGGCTCAAGAAACTGTCGCTGCAGGGCCAGTGGGTCGATGCACAGTGCCTTGGCATCGTCGGCAATAACGGCGGCCTGCGCTCATTGAAGCTGGCCGGCGTGCCGATCAGTAGGGCATCGCTGACGGCCATCGGCAAGCTTGGCGACCTCGACGAGCTCGAGTTGCGGCAGATGCCGCTAACGGACGCGGGGATCGATGTCGTCGCCGGCAATAAGAAGTTGAAGTATCTCCGCCTGGATAACACCGATGTCGGCGCGGGCATTGCCCTGCTGCTGAAGGAATTGCCGGACCTGCGTGAACTGTCGCTGTCCGATACAGCCATCACG
>JBBQII010000182.1:0-7031 GCA_038324795.1 Gemmatales bacterium | reverse complement strand
TGGTGCGCTATGCGGAGGCTGTAGGCAAACGAGTTGTGGTTTCGCTGACGGACGCGTAACGTACAAGGGCTGCCCGCTAAACGAATCCGCTGTCGATCCGGACGCGTGAATGATCAAATTCGGAAAGCCAGTATGGTGGCCCCGTTCAGCTTCAGCCGTTGGTCCGACCTCGCCGTCGCGCCTACGAGAACATTTCGGCTTCGATCAACCGCATGTAACGATTCGCGTAAAACAAGTCCGGCTGCTGGTATCGCGGCCGGGCACGAATGGTGAATCGCGGATCTTTTGGGTTGTTTGAGTCGAACAACACGAAGCCCAGACCAAACACCTGGCACAAGGCGTCGATTCGCGCGACTTCATCGTCCGGCGTCCTGTCTGAGACAACCAAATACACCTTATGACTGAATAAACAGTAGGCGCATGCCTGCCCGAAGGCGGTGACAAGCTGGTAGATGTCCGGCTTGATCTCGGCAGACACAATTTCAACAGGAGCTTGAATGATGTCGCTGCGTTTCGATTCTCGCTTACCAATTACGTCAGGTGTGCCCCACTTGTCGCGAAAGCGGTTGCCACCAAGGACCATCGCTTTCGTGCATTCCTCCATTTCGTTCACAAGCCAGTCGGCAAAAGGCTCATAAAACTCATCTTCCTTGAACTTTTGCGGCTGCTCCGGAATCAGTTCTTCCTTGAGTTGGTCCGTGTCCGCTCCTCGAAACTTTGTGAGTCGGAACAGGCCGCGAGATGGTTTGTACACGCGATCGGGAAAGCGCTCATCAAAGTTCCAGATGTTCCCGTGAACCGTGTTCTGCTTGAACGAGCCATCCGCCACCATAACGGCCCGGACCAAGTCGGAATAGCGGAGCCCCTCAGGCGCAGCTTCCAAAGATGCGAACGCTTTTTCAGAGATGCTTTCGGCGATCGTCGCCATGGATTTGTCTCGAGGGGCCAACAAGCGTTACGCAGAATCACATCTGTTCAGTTCACGCTTCCTGCTATGCCGAATTCGCTACGGATTCTGCCGAACTCGAAATGCAGGCGGAGCGAGAGATCGGGCACTTGCTCGATTTGGATAGGATGCTAACGGACGAAACCGATCAGTTCAACGGAATTCCATCATCCAGTAATCAGTGAAGCCGCGACGCGTAGCGGAGCGCTCATACAAGCGCTACGCGTCGCGGCTTCACGTGGGCTCTCACCCCTGCACGGGCATGCAGACCTGTTCCAGCAGTTTCTCGCAGCGGTCCTGCAGCAGGTCGCCCAGGTTCGGCAGCGGTTGGCCGGTGGGCAGGGCCTCGGTCAGGGCGGCGAGCCAGCGCGGGAAGCTGTAGAGCGTGGCGAAGCCGTTCAGGTCGACTGCTTCCAGGCGGGCGTGTTTGCCTTTTTTCTCGGCCTCCTGCCACATCTGTTTGCTCTTGCCGGACAGCGTGAGGTCGTCTTCCGGGCGCAGCAGGATCAGGTGATCGATCGATGCGGGGCTCTGATCCATCGAGGCGAGTTTGATTTCCAGGTCGCGCGGTTTGCCGGCCGCCTTGCCGAGGAACAGGCCGATGCCGACCTTCCAGGGTTGGCTGTCCTTGCATGCCCAATGGGCGATGCTGATGACGCCGTAGGTCGGGTGCTCACTGAAACTGAACTCGGGCACGACGTGCTGCAGCCGCCAGGGGCCGACCTTCACGCCGTGTTCGTGGCAGGCCTGCAGGAATGCGCCCAGGCCGGCCTGCAGTTCGCGTGTCGCGCCGGTCATCGCCCCTTCGGGCTCGAGCTTGCGGCGGGCGCTGCGTTCTTCCTGTGCGAAGAGTTCCAGCATGGCAGTGGATGTCAGCGTCGGGGCGGACATCGGTGCGATTTCTTCTTCAACCGCGCTGGCCACCGGAACATCATCGGTGTGAATGATATCGACCTGTTTGATGACGAACTGGTCGATCGCGGGTCCTTCGTCTTTCCCGGCTCCGGGGAACAGATCAACCGATTCGGGATCGTTGATACGATTGCCAGGAAGCTCGACTTCCTCGAACGCCTGCTTGAGTGGTTCGCGCGGGGTCAGCGATCGCGATTCGTTGTCGCCGTAGACGAGGTGATCGAACAGGTGGCGGAACTGCTGCAGCATGTCGCGCAGCGTCGGTTCCGTGCGGGCGATCCGTTCGACCTGTTCGGGGCTGAACGGGAACATGGCAGGCAGTTGTTCGTTCTCGACGAGGTTGTGCAGTGCATGCCCCAGGCGGGCATCGACGACGCGCTGCACCAGATCCGCCGGCGGCGCTTCGAGCCGCAGCGCCTTGATGGTGCCGTGCCGGGGAACATGCACGGGGTTGTTGAGACGATCCTGAATGTAGCCGTCCAGCGACGGCACGAAGCGGTTCCACAGGCCGCGCTCGGCGAAGATCAGAAAGCAGAGGCCGTCGATCTGGTGCATCACCTGGACGATGCCGGCGAAGAACGCCTCGGCGATCTTGTGGGCGTCGTCGCTGCGGCGGGCCAGCAGCAGGTCTTCGAGCTGATCGAAGGCCACCACGACCGGCGTCTTCAGCGTGCGGAAGATCTCCATCAGCGCTTTGAAGAGCGCCAGCACCAGGTCCTGCCGCGTCGGGCGTACCTGGAAATCGAACTCGGCGAATTCGAACGTCAGGAAGTGCGCGAGGGCGGTCTCGTCTTTCAGCAGGAATGCGCGGGCGAAGCCGGCATAGATGGCACGGCGCATCAGGCCCGCGGTGTTGTGCGCTTCGGTCTTCTCGACATATTGGCAGATCTTTTCGAGGGCGATTTCGCAGGGCACGCCGGCTTCGGTCAGTGCCTGATGCACCGGGATCGACGTTCGGCCCAGCGATGCGGCACCGCTGAGTTGATCGATCAGCCATTGACTGCGATCCTGCGCCTGCGTGTGGCCCATGCCGAGCTTGCGAGTCCAGCGGGCCAGGCCCGGGGGCGGGAACATGTCGAGCTTCAGTTCCGGCGTCATCTCGCGCAGCGATGCCACGAGCAGTCGGCGGACGACATGTTCGCTGATGTGGTCGAGCGGACGCACGCCGCGCTGCTGGCCGCCGCCCAGGAGGGTGTCGATGATCTGGAACAGCAGGTATTCGAGGAACTCGCTGTCCTTCTGGTAGACGCCGGGAGTGACGAGCATCTGCCAGGCGCCATCGCCGCCATGCTTGATGGAGTGCAGCAGGTGGGTCTTGCCGGCCCCCTTGTTGCCGAGGATCGGCACGACTTCCGAATGCGTCATCGGGTCGTAGCGGTACAGATCGACGACGTTGAGCAGCAGGTCGCGTTCGGCCGCGTACAGCTCCGGAACGTGATAGCGGGCGCAGACCTCGTCATCGGGGTTGCGCGCGAAGTAGTTGCGGAACGGATTGCCCGCCCGCTTCAGCGCATCAATCGCCCGTTCGGTCATCGGGCGTTCAGTCGTCATCGTGGCAGTCATGGGGATTCCCTTCCCTCCGCAAATTTGCAGTTTGCAATTTGCAATGGTTCTTGCGCGACATTCGATCCGTTATTGCAAGTTGCATATTGCAATCTGCAAGTTTTCAGTTGTGTTCATCTCACGCTGGCGTAGTAAGCAATCTCGTGCCCCACCAGCAGCGCCAGGGCCGGCTCGGGCAGGGCGTAGAGCGGGCCTGTCCACGGGTGCAAGTAAATCATCCGGTCGTCGTGCAGTTGCCGCAGGGCGTCGTGGAAGCGGCCGATGCTGATGGTGTACGGCAGTTGCCGGTACAGATCGGGCAGCGGGAAGTCGCCCGTGGTGCCGGCGGCCTGCCACTCGGCCAGCAGAGTTTTCACGTCGGCGATGATGTCATCGGCCGTGGTTTTCGGCGCCGGGAGTGTTCCGTTCATAGTGCCCCCGTGGTGATGCACGCCGTTGGCCGGTGCCGATGTCACGCGCGGCAGCATCGCTGTCACCGCCTGATGAATGCTCTGCAGGCTCTGCGCGATCTGCCGGGTTGATGCCGTCAGTGCGTCGACGTCGCTTTGCCGCAGTTCCAGCACGCGCACGAAGTCTTCGAGAACTTCACGCGGGTTCGCATGCGATGTCAGGTAATGCCGGCCCTTGTCGGTCAGTACGCAGATCTCGCGGGAAAGTTTGCCTTTGGCATCGGTACGAACGACTTCCAGCAACCCGTCCGCCTTGCAGCGGTCGGCCGCGGCGCGCGCCAGCGCGCTCGACGGGAAGAGCCCGGGATCGCTTTTGCCCGCGAGCAGGTTGTACCCCTGCGGCTCGGCGGCGGCCCGGCTCAAGGCATCACGGATCAGTCGCTGTGACGTGTCGGCCAACGGAACCCTCCCTGGTTCCTCGTGGAGATGCGCACATTCTGCGCGCTTTTCTCTGAAGAACGAGTATGCTACTTCACCTGACGACTTTGACGCAAGCCCAGCTCGAAGATGAACCCCGTTGAGGTGACCGTGAAACCCACCCGCATTCGCTATGTTGTGCTGTTCGGCCTGTGCATGATGGCGGGCATCGCCTATGTGCAACGCGGTGTCATGGGCTCGGCCGAGACAACGATCCGCGCTGAACTCAGTGTGACGAAGGCGCAGACCGGGGAAGCGCTCGAGATTTTCTTTCTCACCTACGCTCTGTTCCAGATTCCGACCGGCCTGCTCGTCGATCGCTGGGGCTCGCGCAAGTCGCTGCTGTTCTTCGGCATGTTGAGTGCCATCACGCTGGCGCTGGGGGCCGGGGTGCTGCTGGTCGGTCCGGCAGCGGGGATCACGCTGGTCATCGTCAGCAGGGCGCTGATGGGCGTGGCTCAGGCGGGCCTGTTCCCCGCGGCCACGCGCTGCTTCGCCACCTGGTTCCCGGTGCAGCGGCGTGCGTTCGCCACCGGCTTCTTCCAGGCGTTCATGTCGATCGGCGGAGCCAGCGGCGCGTTCATCGCGGGCTCACTGCTGGTGGCCGTGAAGTGGCCGTGGCTGTTCGTGATCTTCGCCGTACCGGGCGTCATCTGGAGCATCTGGTTTTTTATCTGGTATCGCAACCGACCTGATGAGCATCGCAGCACCAACGAGGCCGAGAGAGAACTGCTGCGGCAGGTGAACACCGCGCCGCGGCCCAAGGCCCCGGGCGGGACACCGTGGCTGAAGCTGGCGACGCGACCCAAATTGTTCTGGCTCTGTTCCTCGCAGTTCTTCCGGGCCAGCGCCAATGTGTTCTGGATGTCGACCTGCGCGACGTTTCTGCAGGAGGCGTACAAGGTCGATGTGCGCGAAGCCAACCAGTTGACGAGCATCCCGTTCATCGGCGTCGTCATCGGCAGCCTGGGCGGTGGCCTGCTCGCCGACTACGTGTTGTCGCGCACGGGCAGCAAACGGCGGAGCCGGAACGGCGTGGCGATCAGCACCGCCCTCATCGGCGTCTGCTTCTTCGTCATCAGCTATTTCACGAACGCAGGACCGTATGTGGCGATCGCGCTGCTGTTCCTGGCGGCTACTTTCGCGAGCGGAGCGAACTCCTGCTCGTACAGTGTCACCATCGACATCGGCGGTCGGTTCATGGCCGTGGTGTTCGGCGCGATGAACATGATGGGCAACATCGGCGCGTTCTTCTTCGCCAAGCGTTTCTACCTGCCCTGGACCGATCGGTTCGGGATCGACAGCGGCCCGCTGCTGATGGCCATGCTGTACCTGCTCGGGGCGATCTGCTGGTGCTTCGTGAACCCCAACGGCACGATCCTCGACGACGAAGTTGAAACTGTCCCCGCGCGTTGACAACGTGCTGCCACGGCGCTATTCGCTGAGGGTGACTTGACCCTTCAGCGAATCTCATCCGTGGAGAGCCCTGCCATGTCCCGATTCTGCCTGCCGTTTCTGCTTCTGCCGTTCACACTTCCTGTACAAGCCGGGCCGATCCATGCCGGCGGCAACACGTCGCAGGGTGAAGAGATCACCTGCGATCTGCCCGCCGGCGAACACTTGCGTAACTCGACCGGTCGCGATGGCCTGGGGTTGTGCGTTTTCACCAGTCTCGATCATGCCGCACGCTGGGCCAATGAGCCGGCATTGATCGGCTTTCGCGACTTCATGAAATTGCAGCCGGGCGGCGGTTGGCCCGAGAAGGTCGATGAATACATCCCGCGCATGGCCGCCAGCAAGGGGCTGCCCGCGCCGCCGTACATCCAGCACACGGGCGGCGATGCGGAGTTCCTGCGGCTGGCCCTCAAGACCGGTCGCTATGTCAGCGTGACGTACAACGGGCGCGATGGCGTTTTCTACTCGGGCAACATCGCCCACATGGTGAACCTGGTGCATCTGACCGACAAATGGGCGGTGGTGCACGACAACAACTTTCCCGGGAAGTGGCTGTGGCTGCCGACACCCGACTTCCTGAGCCGGTGGCGCGGGTCGGGCGGCGGCTGGGCCGTGGTGCTGTTGAAGTCCGGACCGCCACCGATCCCGGTCAATGTGGCCGGGCCGCGTGAAGTGATCGGCCAGAATCGCTGCGTTGATGGCCGCTGCCGGATCGCCGAGCCTGAAGCGCGCTGGCAGGTGGATCAGCAGGCGACCGGCTACTTCTACCTGTTTGCCGGCAGCAGGCAGCTGGGAACCTGGTACCCCGATGGCCGGGGCTATCGACCGTTGCGAACCGACGGTACCTGGGGCGCGACCGGCGAACCGCCCGTACCGTTGCCCGAGGGAGCGTTGACGAACTTCGGGTTGGATGTCGAACGCGTCTCCAGCGAATCGCGTTACTGGGTGAACGGTCGGCCCACCAGTCGCGGCGATGCCCTGGCCGCGTTCGGCAGCTTGATCGACGACAGCGGCAAGCTGCGACTGACCGTGGTCGGTGATGACGCACTGCGGCAGCGCGTGCGCGATGACCTCGCCCGGCACCCGGCCCTGCTGGCGTACCGCGATCGACTGCTGGTGCAGGACTATCCGCCGGACCATTGGGCGGTGGCGGGCGTCGGCATGGCCCCGGGGATCACGCTGCAAAGCGCCCCGGATGCGGCCGGGAAGGCCCCGGTACTGGCACGGCTGCCGGACTATGCGGAACCCGAGATGTTGATCGCCGCGATCCGCAAGGCCGACCCGGCATA
>JBBQII010000181.1:0-7067 GCA_038324795.1 Gemmatales bacterium | reverse complement strand
CGGCGACGAGCAACACCAGCGCACCGGCAGCAATTCCCGCACGCCCGGTTAGCCGCGACGCGGAGGCGTTGCGGAGCGGAGCGCTTCTGCCGGGCAATGAGCGTTTCGCCGGCCCCGCGCTCCGCTCCGAAGACTCCGCGTCGCGGCTAACCGCGTCCGTCTTCGATTCGGTCGCATCGATATCCGCGAATGGGTCGACTACCGATGTGGCCATCGGCAAGTACACGACCTCCGGCACCGGCTTGCCATCCGGGCGCGTGGCCGGCTTCTCCAGTTCGGCCAGCGCTTCCACGACTTCGACGGCCGACTGCGGGCGATCGTGTGGCTCCTTCGCCAGCAACTGGTCGATGAGCGCCACCAGCCCGGTCGGCACCTGTGGATTGATGGCCGCAATCGGCGGATGGGGGTCGTCCTTCAACGCCCGCATCATCGCCAGCACCGTCTTCTGGCGGAACGGCAACTGGCCGGTCACCAGTTCGTAAAGAACGATGCCCAGGCTGAACAGATCGCTGCGCTGATCCAGAATTTCGCCGCTCGCCTGCTCCGGCGACATGTACGCCGGCGTGCCGATGACCGCCCCGCTGTGTGTCAGCTTCATTTCGTCGCTGGCATCGCGCGCCAAGCCGAAGTCGAGGATCTTCACGCGCCCCTTCGGCGCTTCGAGCCATACGTTGCCCGGCTTGATGTCGCGGTGAATCAACCCCAGCGCATGTGCCGCGTTCAATCACTCCGCCATCTCGCGCCCGATCCGCATGGCCTGCGTCAGCGAGACGGCCTTCTTCTCCTTCAGATACTCATCGAGCGGCGCGCCCTTCAGGAACTGCATCGCCATGAACGGAATGCCGCGATCTTCGCCGACGAAAAAGATCGTGACCACGTGATCATGCTGAATGCGGGCGGCCACGCGCGCTTCTCGCAGGAAGCGCTCTTTCGCCGGCTCGCTCGCGGCATACTTCGGCAGCATGATCTTCAGCGCCACCATCCGCAGCAGCGTGGTATCCTCGGCCAGCAACATCATTCCCATGCCGCCCGCACCGAGCTTCTTCAGAATGCGGAAATGCGCGAGGCGACCCAGTTCACCGGGCCCCTGTGGCGGCGCAAGCAGATGCACGATGTTGGTGCCGTCGTCGTCAAGCAGTTCGCCCGCGAGTGTATTCTGGTTCGATTCCGTCAGCGATGCTGCGGGCGGCGGCAGCGCGGGGCCGGCAAGCGTGTTGACGGGCTTCTTCTAATCATCGGGCTGGGACATGGCAGATGTCTCGGGGGATAGCGACCGCATCATCGCTACTTTACCGGTTTGATACCACGGCGGGAAGTGACACTTTCGGGTAGCCGTATTCGCCAGAAGGCGGCTACGTGGCCAACACGAAGTCTTCGCTTTGGCCCTGCAGTAGCGGGTTACGACTGCTTTTCGTTTTCCCGGCATGAGCATGTTCGTTACACTGCACCCGTTAAGTCTTCCATGGGCCGGCGGGTATCCCTCTTCATGAATGCCGAACAAGCGCGACTCGAAGACGATCGGTTGAACAAGAAACTCTGGCGGCGCTGGGGGCCATACCTCAGTGAACGACAATGGGGGACGGTGCGCGAGGACTACAGCGAGGAAGGCGATGCGTGGGACTACCTGCCGCACGATCACGCGCGCAGTCGGGCTTACCGCTGGGGCGAAGACGGCATTGCCGGTTTCTCGGATGACCTTCAGCGCTTGTGTCTGGGGCTCGCCCTCTGGAACGGGCAGGACCCGATCATCAAGGAGCGGCTCTTCGGATTGGCGAACAGCGAAGGCAACCACGGTGAGGATGTCAAGGAGATCTACTATTACCTCGACGCGCTGCCGACGCATGCCTACCTGAAGATGCTGTACAAGTATCCGCAGGGGGCTTTCCCGTATGACGAACTGGTCAGAGTCAATGGTGAACGTACCCGGGATGACCGCGAGTACGAACTGATCGATACCGGCATCTTCGACGAGAACCGCTACTTCGATGTCTTTGTCGAGTATGCCAAGGCGGATATCGACGACATCCTGATGCTGGTCACCGTCCACAACCGGGGGCCGGAAGCGGCACGGTTGCATCTGTTGCCGCATCTCTGGTTCCGTAACACCTGGTCGTGGAAAGCCGATTCACTCAAGCCGTCGCTGACTGCAGTCAGCCAGCACGCGGTGCGTGTTGATCATGCCGAACTCGGGGCGTTCTCGGCGGTTTTCGACGGCACGCCCGAACTGCTGTTCACCGACAACGAGACCAACAAGGTCCGCCTGTTCGACGATGAAGAGAATCCCGGCCCGGTGAAGGATGCCATCGACAGCTACCTGCTGCGCGGCGATGGAACGGCCCTGTCGCCGACGCAGTCGGGCACGAAGATGGCAGGGCACTATCTGCTGAACGTGCCGGCCGGCGGCTCAGTGGCGGTGCGCGTGCGCCTCAGTCCGTCGGTGAACACATTCGCGGACTTCGATGCGATCATGCAGTTGCGCCGTCAGGAGGCGGATGACTTTTACGCGGATATCCAGAAAGATATTGCCGACGCGGATGAGCTCCTTGTGCAGCGGCAGGCGCTGGCGGGCATGATCTGGAGCAAGCAGTTCTACCACTACGATTTGCGCACATGGTTGCACGGCGACCCCGATCAGCCGCCGCCGCCGGACGAGCGGCTGAAGGGCCGCAATCGGGACTGGACGCATCTGGACAATGCGGACATCATCTCGATGCCCGACAAATGGGAATACCCGTGGTATGCCGCCTGGGATCTGGCATTTCACACGGTCGCGTTTTCATTGGTTGATGCCGAGTTCGCGAAGGACCAACTGGTGCGGCTGACCAAGACGTGGTACATGCACCCCACCGGCCAACTCCCGGCCTACGAATGGAACTTCAACGGTGTCAACCCGCCGGTGCACGCCTGGGCGACCTGGCGAGTCTTTCAGATCGACCGCGCCCGGCACGGCCGGGGCGACTTGCACTTTCTGGAACGCGTGTTTCATAAGCTGCTGTTGAACTTCACCTGGTGGGTCAATCGCAAGGATGCCCAGGACCGCAATATCTTCCAGGGTGGCTTCCTGGGCCTCGACAACATCGGCGTGTTCGACCGCGACCAGCCGTTGCCCGGCGGCGGCACGCTCGATCAGGCCGACGGCACCAGTTGGATGGCCATGTACTGCCTGAATCTGATGCGCATCGCTTTGGAGCTTTCCATCAGCGACCCGGCCTATCAGGACATCGCCACGAAGTTCTTCGAACACTTTCTGCAGATTGCCGACACCATGACCGGCATGGGGCTGCCCGTCGAACGCGGCATGGGGCTGTGGGACGAGGAAGATGAGTTCTACTACGATGCGGTCAACTTTCCGGACGATCGCCGGCAATCGCTCAAGGTACGCTCGATCGTCGGTTTGATCCCGTTGTTGGCCGTGGAAGTTCTCGATCAGAAGATGCTCGAACATGCCCCCGACTTCCGGCGGCGACTGGTCTGGCTGTTGGAGCACCGCCCCGATCTGTGCAGGTTGGTCTCACGCTGGGAAGTGCCCGACGTGGGCCGGCGCGGGCTTTTCTCACTGCTTCGCGGGCATCGCATGAAATGCCTGCTGCGGCGGATGCTCGACGAAAGCGAGTTCCTTTCCGACTATGGCGTTCGCGCAATGTCGCGCTACCATCGTGAGCATCCGTACGAGTTCGATTGCGGCACACGCCGCTTTACCGTCGAGTACGAACCGGGCGAATCGCATTCGGGCATGTTCGGCGGCAACTCGAACTGGCGCGGGCCGATCTGGTTTCCGTTGAACTTCCTGATCATCGAGTCACTGCAGAAGTTCCATCACTACTACGGCGACGACTTCACGATCGAATGCCCCACGGGTTCGGGCAAGTTCATTACCATTCTTGAAGTCGCGAAGGAACTGCAGAAACGGCTGGCGGGGCTGTTCCTGCGCGACGACCAAGGCCGGCGGGCCGTCTTCGGCGACTGCGAACGCTTCCAGACTGACGAGCATTTCCGCGATTACATCCCGTTCTACGAGTACTTCCACGGCGATACCGGCCGCGGCCTCGGCGCATCACACCAGACCGGCTGGACCGGCCTGATCGCGAAACTGCTGATGCCGGAGCGGAAATAGCGAACTACGTTACAATGCATGTTTTTCTTGTCCCCTTTCCCCCCGCTTTGCGGGGGAGAGGGGGGAAGAGTTGTTGCCGGAGCGGCGGTGACATGGCATGCGATTGTCACCCGCCCGTTCCCGCGTATCCTTCCTGAACTGAACTCCTTCCCCTCAACCGTGCGGCATCCCTTCATGATCGGGCAACGGCTGGGTCACTGGATCATTGATGCCGACCGCGGGGCCGACACCCTCGGCCGGCTGTTCCTTGTTCACGATGCTGACGATCCTGCACGCACGGCCCTGCTAAAGGCCATCGATCGAACGCGCGGTCACGATGGCGAGACGATCCGTCTGTTTCTGGCTCAGGTCGAACTGCTGCGCAAGCTGCAGCATCCGGGAATCCTCGCGGTCATTGAAGGCAGTCATCACGAAGGGCAATTGTTCGTCGTGATGGCCGATCCTGGCGGCACCGACTGCGCGACACTCCTCCGGCAAGGCGAGAAGTTCGGCTGGGAAGAGACTCTGCGCATCGGCCTGACAATCGTCCCCGCGCTGCGGCACGCCCACCGGCGCAGCGTGCTGCATCGCGACCTGCGACCCGGCACGTTGTACCGCTGCGGCGACGGCCGTTATCGCCTCGCGGAGTTTGGCTTCAGCAAGTTCTTCGCCGACACCCAGACCGGTTCCGCCGATGACACGCTTGGTCCCGCGGCGTACCTGTCGCCCGAGCAGGCGACCGGTAAGCCGCACACGAAGCGCAGCGACTTTTACTCGCTGGGCGGCCTGCTTTACACGCTGATCGCCGGCCGACCGCCGTTCACCGGGGCCACTCTCGTCGAACTGACGCACAAGCAATGCTACGCGTTGCCGGAGCGGCCGATCCATTTCGTACATGACATGCCCGAGGAACTCGACCGCTACGTGATGCGTCTATTGGCCAAGGACCCGGGCCAGCGGCCAGGCAGCGGCACGCTGCTGGTGCAGGAGTTGGAAGGCATCTGGAGCATGCTGGAACGCCGAGGAACTGTGGGCAGGCGCCCGCCGGCGATGCCCGATGGTGATTCGGCCGCGGAACCGCTCGATGACGTGCCGGTTCTGCCGCCGCTGATGCCGCGACCGTTGCCGCGTGAGGAGACTCCGTTGCTGCGGCGCTGGTATGTGGTTGTACCGGTGTTTGCCGCGTGCGTGCTGCTGCTGCTCTGGGCGTTCTTCTGGCGAGGTCCATCGGCCGATGAGTTGATGTCCCGCGCCCGGCCCCTTCTGGAAAGCGATCAGCCCGGCGACTGGGATCGGGCTTGGAATGAGTACCTCGAACCGCTGTCACGCCGCTACCCGGACAAGTTCACCGACGAAGTCCGCGAAGCCCGGCAACGGATCGACCAGCAGGGTGAATTGAAGCGGGCACTGGTGGCTGGGTCGGCCGTCCGCTACCGCAGCGATGCCGAGCGGTTCTACTATCAGGGGTTGGCACTGCTGCGCGCGGGCGACTGGCCTGCTGCCCGCCGGATCTGGATGAGTGTGACGACGGTCTATCGCGGTAATGAGGACGCCGAGAAGTGGGTCGCACTGGCGACCGAGGGCATCGCGAGGATCGACGCACGCGATCGGCCCGCGGAAAACCCCCGCACGGATGCCGCATTGCAGGCGCTTCTGAGTGAACTCAACCGCCTGCATGCGGACGGCAACGCCGCGCAGGCGAGCAAGTTGCTGCAGGCCGCCCAGGTGCTGTACCGCGACGAGCCCGCCCTGGAGACGCTGCGGGCGTGGCAGGATTCCCATAAATAGAGTGTGACAGTTCGAACCTCTCCCGGAGCAGGCGACTTATGGCAGCCCCCGCGACCCAGCAGACGATTCAGGGCTATTGCTCTCTCATCACCAAGAGCCGGCTTTTGCCCGGGGAGAAGGTGAAGGAAGCGTACCGCGCCTGGCAGGAATCACCGGGCGGTGTCGATGGAGACATCGATTCATTGCGGAAGTACTTTGTTGCGAAGCGTTTTCTGACCGAGTATCAGTCTCACCTTCTGATGCGAGGGCATTCCGAAGGCTACTTTGTCGATGAATACAAGATCCTCGACAAGCTGGGCAAAAGTGCGTCTGTCGGCATCTACAAGGCGATGCATTCATCGGGCCAACTGGTGCTGCTGAAGGTGCTGCCACCTTCCAAGGGCAAGGACGCGACAGTGCTTTCGCGCTTCCAGCGCGAAGGTCGGCTGCTGACACGACTCGACCACCCGAACGTCGTGCGCTCCTTCCAGGTAGGCGACTCCGGCGGCCGGCACTATCTGGCGATGGAGTATTTCGACAGCGAACCGCTGGACGAGATTCTCGAACGACGCAAGCGGTTGACGCCTCCCGAAGCGGTCGGCGTCGTGCATCAGGTGTTGCTCGGGTTGCAGCATGTCTTCGAAAAGGGGATGGTCCACCGCGACCTGCGGCCATCGAATCTCGCGCTGGTGCCGCCGCCGGCGCAGGGACCGAGCGAGACGACGTTGAATTCGACGGTGAAGATTCTCGAACTGGGCCTGGGCAGGACAACGTTCGACGAATCGGCCAAGGAAAATGGCGAGACGCCGTTGACCATTGAAGGGTCGCTGTTGGGCACGCCCGACTACCTGGCTCCGGAGCAGGCTCGCAGCGCTCACGAGGCTGACATCCGTTCGGACATCTACAGTTGCGGCTGCATCCTCTACCATCTGTTGACCGGGCAGGTGCCGTTCCCGGATAAGAACATACTGACGCAGATTGTCAAGCATGCGACCGAGAACCCGCGGCAGATGAGCCATTTCCTCCCGGGATGCCCCGAGCCGTTGCAGCAGGCCGTCAACTGGATGATGGCGAAAGATCCGAATCAACGGTACCCGACGCCGGCCCGGGCGGCGCAGGCGCTGCAGCCGTTCCTGCAACCGGCTGGGCCGCCACTGCCGGCTGCGGCCGGACCGTTGCCCGACTACGTGAAGTATCTTCAGGTCGA
>JBBQII010000180.1:0-7071 GCA_038324795.1 Gemmatales bacterium | reverse complement strand
TGTAGACGGCCGGGGCAATGAACGCAACGATCAAAGCGAAACATACACGTAGGTACTGAGGGCAACAGCGATCATGCCGGCGAGGGCGGCGAACAGCCACAGCGATTTCCGCTGTGTTCGCGCCAGGGCCAGCGATGCGGTCGTGACGCCAACCTGCGCGACCAGCATGCTGTAGAAGAACATTTTGCTGCGTTCGCGGTGCCGATCCGACTCGATCCCGCTGCGGCGAACGCGCACTTCGTACAACTCCGCCGTTCTTCGGTTAAAGTTCGATTCCTGCCGGTAGCGCTTCGCGTCAAAGTCGAGCACCGCGATGCGGAACGCCCGCTCCACGCCCGACATTGGCGATTCGTCAGGCAATGCCCTCCCTGCCTGATTGAGCAGCTTGAAGATGGCGCGCCAGCGACCAATTGACTTTGCCAGCGGATCGGTGGCCTGGTCGAAGGTATCCGTATTCTGCTCCGCGATCCGGATGGCTTCATCAATCTGTTCGGGCCGCAGCTTGCGAAGCAGGGCAGTCGTCTCATCGTCCGGCTTGTGTCGGGCGATCGCCTGCACAATCGCATCGAGCGTTTCGCGCACGTTCGCATCAGCAACCGTTGCAGCTTCCGCCGTCGGCAACGTGCCCGCCAGGAACATGGTCAGGTTCTTCGCTGCCGATGGATCGGCGGCCAGTTTCGCGAGCTGCTCCCTGGCGTCGGCGATCTGCTTCAGCCCGGAAGCGTTGTCTTTCAGTTGTACTTCGAGTTTCGCCAGCAATTGGTTCAGCGAAGTTTCATCGAAGATGCCGACGCGACCCTGCGCCTGCAGAAGTTCGGATGTCATTTCCAGGCTGGTGCCGCGGATGCGCTTCGCCTGAAAGAAGGCCCATTGATCGCCTGCCTTTGACTGATGCTGCGACGCCAGCGAGCGGTAGTACATCGCCTGCGTCATCTCACTGGATGACATGCCGGCAAACGCGGTCGCCAGGATCGTGAGGACGATCGGCAGCGTAGTAAGAACAGTGTTCCAGAGCGACTTGTGCTTTTCGTCGGTGGTGGTCGCATCGAGAGGAGAGTTCACGAGGCGGTTCTCCGGCAGCGGGGAAGAATCGAGGTTGCTGCCGGTCAGTTTATGGAGAGGAAAGCGAACGAGCCCGGTGCGGGGTGGCACCGGGCTCGTATTGGTCAGCGCGCCATTGCCGGCTTGCGGCCGGCGGCCTTCTTCGCGGGTGCCTTGTTCGGCTTGCCTTTCTGTGCCGACTCTTCGTCATCGTCGGCGTTCTCGGCCTCGACGTTGATAATCGTTTCGGCCAGTTCGGTCAGCTTCTTGTCCGCCGCGCCTTCTTCATCCAGCGTTTCCTGCAGCTTGTTCGCGATGTCGGTCAGCCCCAACAGGTTCGCGAAGGTCCGCACGCAGCCGTAGCCGGCGATCTCGTAATGCTCGATGCGTTGTGCGGAGGCGATCAGGGCGGCGTCCTTCACCGAGGGGTCGCCCTCTTCATCGATGACGTCCTTTCCTTCCGCGACCAGGCCCTCCATCGCCTTGCACTTCTTGCCCTTCGGGCTCTCGTCCAGTTCTCCGAAGATCGCTTCCAGGCGCTCGACCTGCCCACGGGTTTCTTCGAGATGGCTCTTGAACGCTTCCTGAAGCTCCGGCGCGGAAGCGGCCTTCGCCATCTTCGGCAGCGCCTTGAGCAACTGGTTCTCCGCGTTGTAAAGGTCCTTGAGTTCGTCCACCAACAGTTCATGCAGTGAGTTCATCGTCGTACTCCGAAAATGGGCCGGGGAACGACGAGCGTCGTTCCCCGGACAGTTCATGGTGTCAATCACGGTGCTTCGATGCGGGTCGACCGTCAGGCGGGTGCCCGGCGAGACGCGACCATGATGATCGCAATTCCCGCCACCAGGGCCACGCCGCCGACAATCGGGGCGAACGGGATCGTATGTTCGCGCTGGGCCGTCACTTTGACGGGACCGGCATCGACAACCGTATCCCGTGAGAAGTAGCTGATTCCCTGGTAGCCGAAGGCGATTACGCCCAAAGCAATCAGAACAATGGCGAGAATGGTCAGCGGTTTCATACCGGTATCTCCTTGAAGGTTGGGTCGCCGGGTCAAATGCCCCAGGGGATCGTGTTCATCATCAGCATCACCACCAGCACGACGAGCAACAGGCCCAGGACACCGCTGGGGCCGTAACCCCAATTGCGGGAGTGGTTCCATTGCGGCAGGCCGCCGAACAGCAGGACGACGAGGACGATAAGCAGTATGAGTCCCATGAAAGGCTCCGGTTGGATTGAACGATCGCGGCTTTGCTCGCGATCGGGTTGTTGGTTTGACAACTGAATTAAAAGCAAACGGCGTGCCAGTGGTACGAAGGCTGTAGAATCAGTCACTGTCAATCAGCGCCGGGATACCTTTCGTTGTTTTCATGCCGGGGTGACCTCTCTCTCAATTCCGCTACACCCCTGGTGATAAAGAGGTCGCAACCGCGAGAAAGACGCCCAGACGGTGAGAATGACCACCCAAACCGTGAGAAAGACGCCCAAACGGTGAGAATGACCACCCAAACCGTGAGAGAGACCTGTCCGCCAGTGAGAGAGACGCCCAATATCGTGAGAATGACGTTGAGTGTCCGATAGTCCTGCCGAGTGATCGCCGTGGCACGTACGAAACGAAAGAAGCAGGCCCGCCCGCCGCGAACGGTGTCGCTGCTGCGCTCGCCCTCCGTGGATGGCGTCGGCGCGTTCCGCATCACGGACGGCAAAGAGTCGGCCATCTACGCGTTTGGCGAGATCCGCTGCGATGTCGGTGGCCGCGGCTTCGCCATCCATCGCCTGGGTCTCGGCAATCTGTACCATCTGCGTGTCGGCATGCCTGATGAATGTTCCTGCGAATGCCTCGGCTTCTACCGCCACGGCCGCTGCCGCCACATTCTCGGCATGGCGGCACTGATTCACAAACGGTTGATTTGAGATGGCCAATCATTGCGGCCTCTCTCGCAACCGGGTAGCATCATTTCGCCCGCCACGGAGTACCCGCCGATGCTCACCCTGCTGTTGACCGCACTTCTTGTCGCCGCCGATCCGCAGCCGCATGATCTGCTCATCCGCGAGGTGATGATCCACGACGGCACGGGAAAGCCCGGTTACGTCGGCGACATCGCCATTGCGGGCAACAAGATCGTCGCGATCGGAAAGGTGGTGCCGATCGGCAGGCCGCGAATCGTCGACGGCAAGGGCCTGATCGCCGCCCCGGGATTCATCGACCTGCACACCCACTGCGACACCGGTTCCCCGTCGATCGCCGACGAGAAGGGGCGAGATAACGACTGTTACCTGTTTCAGGGCGTCACGCTGGTGGTCACCGGTAACTGCGGCATGGGCCCGACCGATGTGAAGGAGTTCTTTGCCAAGCTCGACGAGAACGGCGTCGGCACGCATGTGATTCATCAGGTGCCGCACAACAGCATTCGCACGAAAGTGATGGGCAACGCCAACCGCGAGCCGACGGCCGAGGAACTGGTGAAGCTGGAAGAACTCGTCGAACAGCAGATGAAGGACGGCTGCTGGGGCCTCTCGACCGGGCTGATCTACACGCCGGGCACCTATGCGAAGACACCGGAGATCATTGCGCTGGCGAAGGTCGCCGCCCGGCATCACGGCTTCTATGCCAGCCATATCCGCAACGAAAACACCGGCCTGCTCGATGCGGTCAACGAAGCGATCGCGATTGGCCGCGAAGCGAAACTGCCTGTGCATATCTCGCACATCAAATGCTCGGGTAAGAACGCCTGGGGGCAGGCCGGGCAGGCGCTGGCACTTATCGAGAAGGCCCGCCGCGACGGCCAGGCGATCACCGCCGACCAGTACCCGTACACGGCCAGCAGCACTTCAATGGCCGCGACCGTGATCCCGACACGCTTTCGGGAAGGCACCGCGAAAGAGTATCTTGCGCGACTTGCCGACCCGGAGCAGGCGGCCGCGATCCGCAAGGCCGTGGAGAACGCGCTCAAGGCCCGCGGCGACGGCCGAACGCTGCAGGTGGCCCGCTACAAGCCGAAGCCGGAATGGCAGGGGAAGACCATCGCCCGCATCGCGGAAACGGAGAAACGGGCTCCGATTGACATCATCATGGAGATTGAAGCCAATGGCGGTGCCGCCGTGGTGAACTTCGGCATGAACGAGGAAGATGTGCGCGTCTACATGAAACAACCGTTTGTCGCCACCGCCAGCGACGGCAGCAGCCAGATCCCCGGCGACACGGTGCCGCACCCGCGCAGCTACGGCACCTTCCCACGCAAGATCGGTAAGTACGCGATCGATGATGGCGTGGTGAAACTGGAGGACGCCATCCGCAGCGCCAGTGGTCTGCCGGCGGACATTCTGAACCTGAAAGACCGCGGCTACTTGAAGGAAGGCAACATCGCTGATGTGGTAATCTTCGACCCGAAAACATTCCGCGACACCGCCACGTTCGACAAACCGCATCAACTGGCGACCGGCATGCGCTACGTCATCGTTGACGGCAAACTCGCCATCGACGCAGGCAAGCGCACCGCAGTCAACGCGGGCAAAGCGATGAGGCATCCATAGCCGCTTGCAGTGTCACCTTGAGTTTATTCCCACTCAATGGTCGCCGGCGGTTTACTGCTCACATCGTACACCACGCGGTTCACCCCGCGCACGCTGTTGATGATCCGCGTCGACACCTTCGCCAGCAGTTCGTAAGGCAGATGAGCCCAGTCGGCGGTCATGTAATCTTCCGTCTGCACCGCACGCAGGGCGAGGCAGTTTTCGTAGGTTCGCCCGTCGCCCATCACGCCGACGCTCTGCACGGGCAGGAGTACCGAAAAGGCCTGCGCCGTGCGGGCGTACCAGCCGCTGGCCTTCAACTCTTCGAGGAAGATCGTGTCGGCCTGGCGCAGCACATCGAGCCGTTGTTGCGTCACTTCGCCCAGACAGCGAACCGCCAGGCCGGGCCCGGGGAACGGATGCCGCCAGACCACTTCGTCGGGCAGGCCCAGTTCGGTGCCGACGCGACGCACTTCGTCCTTGAACAGATCGCGCAGCGGTTCAATCAGCTTGAAACCGAGTTCTGCCGGCAGACCGCCGACGTTGTGATGCGTCTTGATCGTCGCCGCCGGGCCGTCCTTGGTACCGCCGCTTTCAATCACGTCCGGGTAAAGCGTTCCCTGGGCCAGGAACTCAGCCCCGTCAATGTGCAGTGCCTCATCCTTAAAGACGTCGATGAACACCCGGCCGATGATCTTGCGCTTCTGCTGCGGATCGGTGATGCCCTTCAGTTCACCCAGGAACCGCTCACGGGCATCCACCAGATGCAGGTCGGCCTTGAACCAGTCGCGGAATGTCTTTCTCACCTTTTCCGCTTCGCCCGCCCGCAGCAGGCCGTTATCGACAAAGATGCACGCGACCTGTGGCCCGACTGCCCGCAGCAGCATGGCAGCCACGACGGAGGAATCGACACCGCCCGACAGCCCGCAAATGACACGCTTTCCGCCAATGCGGGTTCGCAAGTCTGTCAGCGTGTTGTCGATAAACGTCTGCATCTTCCATAGGCCGCGGCAACCGCAGATGTCGTAGAGAAAGTTGCGCAGGATGCGGCCGCCCTCGGGCGTGTGGCTGACCTCCGGATGAAACTGCAGGCCGTACACTGCGCGCGTGCGATGCCGCACGGCTGCCACCGGGCAAGTGCTCGTTGACGCGAGCGGGACGAAGTCGCTGCCCGCGGCAGCCTGGACCTGGTCGCCATGGCTCATCCAGACGGTCGTGTCCGCCGGCACACCGCTGAACAGCGAGGCCGATTCACTGACTTGCAGCGACGCCCGACCGAACTCGCGTGAATGGGCGGAAGCCACCGTACCGCCAAGCGTCTGACAGGCCAGTTGCATCCCGTAGCAGATGCCCAGAACCGGCACGTTGAGATCGAACAGGGCCGGGTCGCAGCGCGGCGAGCCTGTCTCGTAGACACTCATCGGCCCGCCGGAGAAGATAATCCCCTTCGGATTGAGTTCCGCGACGCGCGCCGCCGGCAGATCATGCCGCACGATCTGGCAGAAGACGTTCTGCTCGCGCACGCGCCGGGCAATCAGTTGCGCGTACTGCGAGCCGAAATCGAAGATGAGGACGAGTTCGCTTGTGGTCGATTGTGACATGGACAATCTATTTTCTCTTGAGTTCCGCAACGATTGCTTCAACGATCGTCTTAAATAATGCGGGAACCCGAACTACGAAAACGAAACTCTTGAAACCAGCCGGGATGACTTCGAACTGATACGGGAATCCTTCCCGAGCAGCACGCTGATCGAATCGATAGACGATGTTTGCTTCGGACGTCACGCTCCCAAGATAAAACGAGACCGTGGCGATCTCCTGCTGCGTATCCGTAAACGAATCAACCGCATGATTGGCGCACTTCCGCCACGGGGCCATCAACCTCTGTTTTCCGCGACCGCCGTCTCGCCCCGGAAATCGCCGCCCGCCCTTTCCTCTGCTTCGCGGTGAAAGCATGTTCGGCCTCCTGATGAGTGTTGAGTTCGATCAGGAACGAGGACACTATCGCGTTTCCGAAGTTCACCTCGCCTCTATCAGGGGAGCGCTTTCAGGGACTTATCCGGGCCGGTATTTGATCCCGGCAGGGATCATACCCATTCGCCCCGGGTCGCAGCGATCGCCGCACCCGGGGTTGTGCCGATCGCTGCGACTCCTGCCGGGGTCGATCGCGAGTGGGCGAGACAAACCGGCGGTGTCGCTACGCTCAACCGCCGGCTACTCGCTGCGACCCCTGCCGGGGTCAAAACAAGTCTTTCACCGGGAAAAATGCGCGTTCTCGGTCGCCCGTTCACAATGAAAGCCCTACCCCTTGCGATGCCGCGACGCGCAGGTTTTCCGGAGCGGAGCGTTTCGTTAAGTACACCAGAGCGATCCGCTTCGCGTTACGCCTTCACGGGTAGTTCATCGCTCGCCCAACTCCGCACTCCGTTTCGTCGCCGCCTCCACGGCATCAATGATCGCGGCCCGGAACCCGCCTTTCTCCAGAGCGTGCAGGCCGGCGATGGTCGTGCCGCCGGG
>JBBQII010000179.1:0-7102 GCA_038324795.1 Gemmatales bacterium | reverse complement strand
AGTTCAACGCGGAGCAACAGCCATGAGCGATCTGCCGGTGCAAGTCACGATTGCCGACTTTGAGAAAGTCGATGTCCGCGTCGGCCGGGTCATCGAGGTTCAACCGTTTCCTGAAGGCCGATACTCGACACACATTCTGATGATCGATTTCGGTCCCGTGATCGGGATACGCAAGTCAGTGGCGAAACTTGCCCCGAACTACACGGGTAGTGAGATCGTCGGCCGACTGGTGTTGAGTGTCGTCAACTTGCCGCCGCGACAGATCGGCAAGCATCGATCGGAAGTGCTGACACTGGGGCTGCCGGACGCGGACGGCAATGTGGTGCTGCTGCAACCCGAACGCGACGTGCCGATCGGGGGAAAGGTGTTCTGATGCGCGCCGTTGTAATGTTGCTTGCTCTTTGTGGATTCGCTACCGCGCAGGAGGCCCCGACGCTCGATCGGGCGACGCAGGCCCGTCTCCAATCGTTGACGGTTGATCTGTCGGCCGCGCAGAAGGCCGGGGATGCCGCGGCCGTACGGAAGCTGGCGAAGGAAGCGATCAAGTTGCTGGGCGATCATGCAGGCGTTCCCGAGACGCCGGACCAGTTTCGGCCCTTGGCGAAGGAGCCGAAACCATTGTCTGCCGACGAGATTGCCAACGGTTTTGACCCCTACATCGGCTACATCAAACGCCAGAAGTGGTGGAAGAAGGACCTTGACCCGACGAAGTCAAATCATGCCGCGCGGGAGGTGGCGACAGTCATCGAGGGGTGTCTGTCCGCCCGACAGGTCAGCAAGGAGAAGGCCGGGGAGCTACTGCAAGTGGCGCGCGATGCGGGCGACTATCTCGTCTGGAGCCAGGAGCAGGCGGGCACCGGCGTGATCCCCTTCCCGGCTGTGCGGAACGGGACTGGCAGGCCGTTTGAAGTGGCCGAGATGTTTCTGCGCAGAGCGGAGAAGGATGGCACAGTCGATAAAGTCATTCGTCATGGCTGGACGGTGGAGGACTTTGAAGATGGCGGTCTGCAGTTCGACAACGGCCTGGCCGGCGTTGCGTTGGCCCATCTGCATGAGGCGACGAACGATGATCGCTACCGCAAGGCCGCCCTGCGCGCAGCCGACTGGGCAGCAGACCGGCGGGTGGTGACCAACTGGAACTACAATAGTTTCAGCATTGTTCTGCTGGCGGAAGCGTATCGGTTGTCGAATGACAGGAAGTACCTGGATGCGGCCAGGAAGAAGGCGACTCTCGGCGTACTGCCAGGCCAATTGACCGAGGGCCCGCGGGCCGGCCGCTGGGCCGACGCTCATAACGCACGGCCGGCTTACCATTACATTATGGTGCGGCACCTGGCGGCGCTTGCGGCGGTGATGCCGAAAGACGATGCGGATTTGCCGGCAATCATCGACTGCCTGCGGATTGCACTTTTGGCCCGCAACCCGGATTACCGCAAAGGCATCATCAACTCCGACTCTTCGATCGAGGCGCTGGTGCGTGTGCGGATGCTCCCCGCACACGTCGCGGACCAACTGAAAGACTGTCAGTCAATTGAGGCCCTGACTGCCCTTGAGGCGTCCGCCGCGGAAGCATTCCGGAACAATCGTCCGTCGATGAGCCCGGGGGCTTGGGGACAGTTGCTGGCCTACCGGTACACGCAACTCACCCGACCAGAAGTTCCCCTTCCGCCACAATGATGCCATCGCCGCTGAGGATGACCCTGTTGTCCTGAATCATGACGTGGACGATTCCGCCGCGCGCGGACGCCTGATAGGCGACAAGCACCGACTTGTCCAGTTTCCGGCCCCAGTAGTCGGCCAGGGCGCAATGAGCGGAACCTGTCACGGGATCTTCATCGATTCCCGCTGCAGGGGCAAAGAAACGCGATACGAAGTCAAAGCGGGCATCCGCGCTGCGGGCTGTTACGATGACGCCCCGGCAGTTGACGAGGGCCAGTTGCTGGAAGTTCGGCGACAGTCGTCGCAGTGTTGCTTCGCTGTCGACTTCGACCAGAAAATCGAAGACGTTTCGGCCGACAAACCGGAACGGAACGTTCAGCGCCTTGAGCAACTCGGATGACGGCAGGGCGGATTCGACCGGTTTAAGCGGGAAATCAAGAGCGATGCGCGAGCCGTGCCGAGTCGCGGTCAGCACGCCGCTGCGGGTTGAGAACGAAACCGTGGCACCATCCGACAGGATTCCCAATCGCGCCAGCGCGAGCGCTGATGCCAGCGTGGCATGGCCGCACAAGTCAACTTCGATGGTTGGCGTGAACCAGCGCAGATCGTGCCCGGTCGCGTTCGGCACCAGGAACGCGGTTTCGCTCAAGTTCATCTCCATCGCCACGTTCTGCAACCAGGCATCATCCCGCCAGTGATCCAGCGGAACGACCGCGGCGGGGTTGCCGGCAAATGGGCGATCGGTAAACGCATCAATGATGAAGTAGCGGAGTTTGTTCATCGCTCTGGTTCACTCAGGTCGGATTTCGGGATGATCCAGCATGAGTCGTGTTTCGTCATGCAGATATGAGGATAGTATTCGCGGGCCTTCAGGGCTGACAATGGAATAAGCGTTGTTTGCAACCCCGCGGCCTTCCGCGTCCGGCGGATCAGTGCCGATGCCTTGCCGGCGATGGGCTTCGTCGACGACCAGATGCGACGGAAGGTCGTGAAGACCGGAAAGTGAAGACAAGTGATGAGTCGGAAGCCGACCGTTCGACTGCCCGCTCAAGGCCGTACCGTCGCCGTCGTCGGCGACATCTACCGCTTTTTGGCGACCGGTGACGACACCAACGGCAAGTATGCCCTATGGGAGTCGATTGTCCCTCCGGGCGGCGGTCCGCCTCCGCACGTCCACAGTCGTGAAGAAGAGGGCTTCTACATCCTGGAGGGCGAGATCACGTTCCATGTCGGCGACGAGCGGATCGTGGCAACGGCGGGGATGTTCGCCAATATGCCGGTCGGTACGCCGCATTTCTTCAAGAACGAATCCGACAAGTCGGCGAAGATGCTGATTTCGGTTGCCCCTGCCGGCCTGGAAAAAATGTTCTTCGAGGTCGGGGTGCCGCTTGCCGAAGGAGCGACGACAGCCAAGCCGCCGACGAAGGAAGAGATTGAGAAGCTGCTGGCCGTCGCTCCGAACTACGGCATCGAGATCAGACTGCCGGGACATTGAGGTTCGCAGCCGAATTGACGCCATGTCGACTCCGGAAATTGCCGCAGAACAAGGGCTGCTTCCTCGCACTCAGGGTGTCGGTCGCTGGCGGGCGCGACGCCAACTCGTTCGACAACGAAGCCGCATTTCCGGAGTACCCGGAGAGAGGCCTCATTGCCGGTAGCGGCGGCGAGCAGCGGGCGTTTTGTGACTTCTCGTAGCAACAGTTGGAGCGCAAGGCTAGCAGCACGTTAAATTAACCGTTCCACCAGAAAGCGACCCCGTTATTGCTCGTGAAAACAGGGGGTTCATTATCCCCGATTTGGTTACTTCTACAGGCTGCTAGCGATCCCCAATCCCCGACACTCCCGGTCGATCCAGTGCCCATTCGCCGTCCATCGGGAAACTGGAGATGTACGCGACCAACTTCTCGCCGACGAGAACCACCCTGGCGGTGATCCCTGGATTTTCCAACGTTCTCGCTGAATGCGAATCGAATGGCTCCCTGGTGTATGGAATTGTAACCACCATGCGGTTCGATTCCTGGTCGAGTATCAGGTCGTAAATGCGGGGCAAGCCATTCGTTCCTTTCTGTCAAGTCGCCGAAAGTCAAGAGCCGAGTGGTGGTCGTCAACCGGGAATGACTCGAGAAGTTGTTGAAACTCTGGAAGGACGACTGCTATCGTGACCTTCTCCAAGGCGATGTGGTATACCGGGGCACGACCGAGTGAGTCCATTTTGTCAAGCAGCAGCGGCATCCACCGGCGAAGGGCGAGTTTTTCGTGGAACTATGGCGGCGGGATTTCGTGGCCCGCATTCGTTGTGCGTCGCAGTGCCATTACTCTTCCCCCTTGTCGCCAAGCGACATCAGGGCCGTCACCCATTTCTTGAAATGCGGACACATGCTCAGCATCGTGTCAACTGTGACCATCTTGGCCGCAAGGACGCCGTGGAGGGGCTTCTGGTAGAACTGATAGATGCCTTCGATCCGTTTGGACGGTGCCGTCGTCGAAGAGTCGTTAATCTCCTCCGGAGTGGTGAAGTCTTCCCGAATTTCGTCTAGTTGGCCCTTCGTGTCTGGCTTTCGCATGACTTTCGGCAAGGCCGAGGTATCCGCAAAGAGCAACGCCTCGAACTCGTGCATCTGGATGTACGGCAGGAGCCGACCGATCAAGTCGGTGCCCACTACCTCTTCGATGTCGTCTTGCAAAGCCATTTCGACAGCAAGCGGTTAGTTGGCGTGCGACTTATTCCGGGCAGCAGTACGTCCCGGCCACTTCGGCGTCATCCCGTAGAAATCGAAAAACGTCGTTACATTGCGGAAGTGCCGGTTCTTTAGGTGCTTGACAATATCCCTTTTCACCTTGGCGTAGTTGTTGCCTCCCTTTTTCCCCGGCTTGCCAGCAGCGGAAGCGACGAGTTCGACCCGGCTGTTTTCCCACAGCCAGGGTGCGAGAACGTCCCGGATGAAGGTTTGTTCCGTTGGTCCTTCAACGACGGCGATGACCCTACTCATGGACGGGTCCCCCGCCATAGATGTTCTTCTGCCAGAGTTCTCCCATTGTGTAGTCGGTCAGCCACGACGCCAGATCGTCTCTGGTCAGGCGCCGGAAAGTTGATTCCCCCTCGTGGCGTTCAACGACGACGATCTGTTCCGGCTCGAAGGCATTCAACATCGACGCCGATTGCGTGGAGACGATTACCTGGGTCCGCTCCTGTGCCTGAAGGATAAGGCTACTGAGCATATCGAGGGCGAACGGGTGCAGGCCGAGTTCTGGTTCGTCGATCAGGATGGTGGCGGGAGGGTCAGGTTGCAAGAGGGCCGTCGCCAGGGCGATGAACCGCAGTGTGCCGTCCGAAAGCTGGCTAGAATGGAAGGGGTAGTCGCTACCTTCTTGGGTCCAGTCGAGTTGAATGGTGTCGCCGTCCTTCTGCTTCTTCGGGCGGAACCGGAAGGTCTTGAAAAACGGGGCCACGAGTTTGATCGTTTCGACGATCAGCTTGAAGGTCATCTTGTCGTCGTCTTTCAAGACGTTCAGGAAGGCGGCGAGGTTCCCAGCGTCGGGCCTCAACCGTTCGTAGTCTTCAACCGAGCAGGGCCGTCGCATCTTGGCCGTTTCGCTCGTGTCGTGAACGTGGTAGACAGTCCAACTGGAAATGTCGTCGTAAACATGCTCGGCGATGGTGCTGTTGTAGCCGACTTCCGTCTGGCCCCTTAGTTTCGATTCGCTGTGCCCCTGACCAATGGACCTGTCAACGCTCGATGTTTGCCCCATACCACTTGCGTGGTACTCGATTCGCTCGTCACCGAAGATGAGCCGGTTGTCGGCGGTCGGCTCCAGCGTGAAAGCATAGCCGTTTTGACCAAATCCGAGATGGGCGTCAATCTTGTCCGTGACCTTGGGACCAAGATACAGTTGCCTATCCGCCCCGCCTGACTTGTTGACGGCCTTCTCCAGCCTCCGCTCGACCAGTTCCCGAAGCAGGTGGAAAAAGCTCACGAAGTTGCTCTTACCGCTGCCGTTGGCACCGATCAATACGTTGACGCTAGCCAACTCGAAATCGTCGAGTTGGCGAATCGACTTGTATCCCTTCAACGTGATGTGGTGGATAGGACGGCTCACCGATCAATTTCCCCCATCACGATATCAATGCTGCCGATGATCGCGGGGATATCGGCAATCAGGCAACCTTTACAGATTTCGTTGGCAACCGACAGGTTGCTGAAGCAGGACGATCGGGCGCGCACACGCAGCGGCACGCCTTCCTTGTTCGGGCGGCCGACGACGTAAAAGCCCATCTGGCCCCGGGGGCATTCGGTTTCGACGTAGCATTCGCCAGGGGTAAGTTGCTTGGGCGGCTCGACGCGGTGCGACCCCGTGGCAGTGGGGTAGCGGTCGAGTGCCTGTTCGACGATGCGGATCGCTTCGATCACTTCGCGCATGCGCACGTAGAAACGGTGCCAGCAATCGCCGATGACGGCTTCCGCCGGCGCTTCCGGAAAGGGCGGCAGCGGCACGTCGAACGTGTAGTCTTCATAACCGCTGTACGGTTCGGTCTTGCGCAGGTCCCAGTCGGGATCGCCCTTCGAGCGATCGAGCGAGCCGCGCAGCATGGGGCCGGTGCAACCGTAGCTCAGGGCGGTCTCTTTTGACATGATGCCGATGGCGGCGGTACGCTTGACGAAGATATGGTTGTTCGTCAGCATCGTGTGATATTCGGCAATGCGGGGCTTGAAGTAAGCGATGAACTTTCGGCAGCGCTCGATGAAACCGTCGGGCAGGTCGTCATGCGCGCCACCGATGGTGAGATACGAATACGTCAACCGTGCCCCGCACACGTCTTCGAAAAGATCGAGGATGTGTTCGCGTTCGCGGAACGCATACAGAAACGGGCTGAAGGAGCCGAGGTCGAGGCCGTAGGCCCCCATGCCGACCAGATGCGACGCGATGCGGTTGAGTTCCGAAATCAGCACGCGGATGACGTTGGCCTTCTCGGGGATCTTCATCTCGCACAGCTTTTCGATGGCGAGCGAATAGCCGAGGTTCATGTTCATCCCGGCCAGGTAGTCCATCCGGTCGGTGTAGGGGATGAACTGGATCGGCAGCACGTTCTCGCCGATCTTCTCGGCACAGCGGTGCAGGTAACCCAGATGCGGCTGCACTTCCGAGATGATCTCGCCATCGGTGCGCAGCACCAGACGCAGCACGCCATGCGTACTCGGGTGCTGCGGTCCCATATTGACGAGCATTTCGTCGGTACGGACGTCGAATTCAACGATGGTGGGGTCGGCGCTGGTCATAGGTCCCATCAAAGCGGCAAATAGTAGACCAAGTCTTGCACGTCAGCCGGATCGAGCACTTTACACAAAAGTTCGAGATCGTCGATTGCCTTACCGACCACGGCGTCTATCTCGTGACAGTAGATGACGCCGCTGAATTGAATCCAGTTGTATTGCCTGAGCGAAGC
>JBBQII010000178.1:0-7122 GCA_038324795.1 Gemmatales bacterium | reverse complement strand
ATGAAGACCGACGTCTTCAACCATGGCCCCGCGAAGGTATTCGTCAACACGGGTTCGCCACAGTTCGGCCGACCGTCGATGGGGTCGTGGATCAGCTACGGGATTGGCAGTGAGTCGAACAGTTTGCCGTCGTTCGTGGTGTTGCAGTCAGGCCCGCGCGGGCCGCGCGGCGGGGCGTCGCTCTGGTCAAGCGGCTTCCTGCCGACCGTGCATCAGGGGGTGCCGTTCCTCAAAGGCCCTTCGCCGATCCTTGATCTGGAGACGCCGCCGGGCATCTCGGCCACACAACAGTCTGACTTCGCCAATGCCGTCCGCGACCTGAACCTTCAACACCGCAACACCGTCGGCGACCCGGAAATCGACACGCGCATTGCCGCGTACGAGATGGCCTTCCGCATGCAGGCCAGCGCCCCCGAACTGGTCGATCTGGCTCGTGAAGACCGCCGCACGTTGGAACAATACGGGGCCGTGCCCGGCAAGCCGTCGTTCGCGAGCAACTGCCTGATGGCCCGCCGACTGGTTGAACGCGGCGTGCGCTTCGTGCAGCTTTATCACACCGACTGGGATCACCACGGCGGCGGCGAGAACCTTGATGGCGCACTGGAAAAAGTCTGCCTTGAGACCGATCGCGCCAGCGCCGCCCTTGTAAAGGACCTGAAAGCCCGTGGCCTGCTTGATACCACGCTCGTTGTGTGGGGCGGCGAGTTCGGCCGCACCCCGATGGGTGAAACGCGCGCCACCACCGGCCGCGACCATCACATCGACGCCTACACCATGTGGCTCGCCGGCGGCGGCATCAAGCCGGGCCACATCCACGGCAAGACCGACGAAATCGGCTACAACGTCGTCGAGAACCAGGTCCACGTCCACGACCTGCAAGCCACCATCCTTCACCAGATGGGCCTAGACCACGAAAAACTGACGTACCGTTTCCAGGGCAGGGATTTCCGCCTGACCGATGTACACGGGCATGTGGTGCAGGAGATCCTGGAGTAGTGCCTCATCAACGTTGAAATAGCGGGTCAGTGCCGTCCATGTAGGACGGCCTTCCCATGGCCGTCTCATTCAGAACGAAAGGCCAAGGAAGGCCGTCCTGAATGGAGAGTCAATCCGATCAACTACTCGCCAATCAAATCTGACGCCGCGCTATATCAAGTGATTGAATCGTAGCGAGTCCCTGATGGGGCGACCTTTTTGTTCGGGCCACCCCGCTTCGTCCAAGAATGTCAGTAACTCTCCCATCAAGGTCTGTAAGCCTTCACGCTGACGTGATCGAGGAAAACGCCACGGTCTGGCCTGCCAGTGTAAGTTGAAGTGAAACGAATCTTGGTGTTCGCACCGGTTGCGGTGAATCGAATCTGGCAGAGTTGCCAATCGAGGTCGGATGCACTCGCACTGCCGTGGCTGACGGTCGTAGTCGAAGTGAGCTTTTGACCTGAGCCATCAAGCACGTCCACGTCGCAGGTTTTCGGAACGTTGGTGAAGTAATTGTCGGAGTAATAGAACTGAAACATGTACTCGGTCCCGGCCACTGTGTTGAGGATCTGCGAAATGGTGCCCACACTGACGCCGTTCAGGTCCGCAAACTGCATACCATCTTTCGGCATGCGCGGAACACGTAAGACCTCGAAATTGCCCGATTCGACAAGCCAGTAGAAATCCTTACCTCCCCCACCGCCACCGATGACGGCAATGCCATACAACCCTGTCGAAGGTTGCTCGAAACTTCCGTTCTTGACAAGTTCCTCGTCAGGATTTGCCGCGACCACAATTTCGACATCGGGATCCAGCACCAAACCATCGCTGCGGGTTCCGAGATGCGCACGCGGGTCCGGATGAACATTTTTGGTGTACCCGCGAACCGATCCATCGGCGAATAGGAAGTGAGTCCAGCGCGATGTGTGCCCACTGTTAAATGCTTCGTCAACATAATCCCTGCCGAGGCCGGGCCCGCTGCCTGAAACCAGGCGGGCTCTTTGCAGCAACGGTTCCGTCGCCCCATTTTCATGGCTGCTTGCGAGGCCCCACAGCGACCACGGCACGAAGTGCCTATCTGAACGAGATTGACGATCGGCTCGCGCATCGCCATTGCTGGAACGCCGAGCGTTGGCGTAAAGAACTCGCTGCCGCCGGGCTGGACCAGATGACGGTTTCCGCCTACCTGACACGACGGCAAGTGCGTCGACGGGAATTCTGGAGTCACTGGACTGGCGGCCTGCTCTATCGATTGAAAGGGAGACAACAGAAACCGATCGCAATCCAGCGTTCACTGGGCATGCGCCGCGGCCTGCCGCGCAGGCTGCGCTTTCTCTCAGGCAGCATCGCCGGCACAGTGGGTGCCGGCGTCTTCGGCGATCAGCGACAGGAAATGGAAGCCAACGGCTGCTTTCTGGTGCTGGCAAAGAAGCGGACGGGCAACCCATAGCGAGGGTACCGCGCCCGTTTTACTCCTCTCGGGCACGATGGGATAGTTCAGCAATTCTTCGCCGCCGGGCCCCATCAACTCGACCGACGCCGGGAAAATCCGAGACAAACGGCGATCGGCGGGATCGTTCCGCAGCCGATGGTTGCAATCGCCCACGGGGAGGTGTACGCTACGGGCGAACTGCATCTTGAAGGAGTTTCCGAATGCGCATCGCGATTGTCATTCTGCTGTTGCACGCCACGCTGGCCTCGGCGGCGCTTAAGGAACTGAAGATCCTGAAGCGCGAACCGTTCGCGGGCGGCGCGGAGTTCGGCAACACCGGGCCGTACGAGCGCATCATCGGCATTGCCCGGTTCGCCATTGATCCGAAGCATGCGGCCAACATGCCGATTGTCGATCTCGACAAGGCCCCGACGAATGCCGATGGCATGGTGGAGTTTGAAGCGGACGTCTTCATCCTGGCTCCCAAGGACCAGTCCCGTGGCAACGGCATGTTGCTTTACGACGTCAACAACCGCGGCAAGAAGCAGGCGCTTGCTTTCTTCAATGATGCACCGGTGAATCAGGACCCGAAGTCATTGGAAGATGCCGGGACCGGCTTCCTGATGAAACAGGGCTACACGATCGTCTGGAGCGGCTGGATCGGTGAACTGATTCCAGGTGATGGCCGAATGCTGATGAAGGCCCCGATCGCCACGGACAACGGCAAGCCGATTACCGGCAAGGTGCGGTTTGAGTTCAGTACCGACATCAAGTGCGACTCGCTGCCGCTGTCTCGCCGGGAAGGCCATGGCAGCTACAACCCGACCGCGGCAGGTGAAAAGGAAGGCGTGCTTACCTGGCGAGAGAAAGAAAGCGACCCGCGGCAACCGGTCTCGCGCGATCAGTGGAAGCTGGAACGACTGCCGATCCCGCAGGTGAAGGACAGTGTGCCGGGCACGCTGCAGCAGGTGCGCTGCCATCTCGAAGGCGGCTACAAGCCGGGGGTGCTTTACGAACTGATCTGCGAATGCGAGAATCCGATCGTCCAGGGTGTCTGCTTCGCGGTGGTGCGCGATCTGATCGCGTTTCTGAAGTACGACGCGACGCCGGCCAACCCGATCGCCCGCAAAGGGTATCGTGCCTTCGCGTTCGGGATCTCGCAGAGCGGGAGCTTCCTGCGGCATTTCCTGTATGAGCGATTCAACATCGACCCGCAGAATCGCATGGTGTTTGATGGATTGGTCCCCCATGTCGCCGGCGGCGGGCTCGGCTACTTCAATCATCGGTTCGCCCAGCCAACCCGGCACAACGCCCAGCACGAAGACCACACATACCCGAACGACGTTTTCCCATTCACGTACGGCAACGAGCAGCATACCTACTACGACAACGACAACAAGATCGTGAAGGAAGATCGCATCGACGGCATTCTGAAGAAGTATCCGCCCCACTTGTTGCCGAAGGTGATGCACACGCAAAGCTCATCCGAGTATTGGCATCGTAGCGGTTCGCTGGTACACACCGACACGCTGGGCACACGCGATTCGCAGATTCCGCAGAACGTGCGTATCTACTCGTTCGGCGGTACCCAGCATGGCCCGGCCACGTTTCCATTGCAGCAGGGCCGCGGCGTGAACTTGCAGAACCCCGGCAACTTCAAGCCGATCATGCGCTCGTTGCTGGTGGCAATGGATGACTGGACGGCCGGCAGGAAACCGCCGCCGGACAGCGAGTACCCGCGTATCGCCGGGTCACGCTCGCTGCAGTCGCCCGAGGCGGCCGCGAAGCAGTTCCCGAAGATACCGGGCGTCGCGTTTCCGCTGGTGGTACAGCAACCACCGCTGGCGGACTTCGGTGAACAGCAGAAGAAAGGAATCTTGAGCGAACCGCCCACGATTCGCGGCCACTACCGCTGCCTGGTGCCGATCAGTTGGCAGAAGACCGGTCGGGAACTGGGCATGCTCGATCCGCCCGAAGTCTACATGGGCCTGGCAACTCACACCGGCTGGAACGTCCGCCGCAAGGAGTACGGCGCGCAAGGGATGCTGTTGCCGTTGATGGGCTCATACATTCCGCGACCGCGCACCGATGCTGTCGCAGAGAAGGCAGGAGATTCACGCCTGTCAATCGTGACTGATTACGAGAACTTCGCCAACTACCGAAAGTGCTTTCGCGAACTGTGCGACGAGTACGTCGTGAAGCGTTGGCTGCTGCGTGAGGATGCCGATCGCCTTGTTGCCAACGTGTCGTTGTCGCATCATCTGTTCATCGACCCGGCCGAGAGCATGCTGGAACCGGGAACCAGGATGGAACGGATCGTCGACTCGTGCAAGTTCACCGAAGGACCGGCCGTTGATAAGGACGGCAACCTGTTCTTCTCCGACGGGGCGAACAACCGCATCATGAAGTTCTCGACGGATGGCAAACTCAGCGAACACCTGAACCCGTGCGGCCGAACTAACGGCATGGCGTTCGATATCGATGGCCGGCTGGTCATGTGCCAATCAACCACCGAGGGCGGTAAGCGCCGCGTTGCCCGCCTTGAGAAGGATGGGGCCGAAACGCCTTTGGCGGAAACATTCGACGGCAAGCGCTTCTACGCTCCCAACGATCTTTGTGTTGATGCCAAGGGCCGTATCTACTTCACTGATATGAACGTCGGCAAGGAGAAGGGCGAAGCGCTCGCCAGTGCGGTCTACCGGATCGACGCACCGGGCAAGCTGGTGCGCGTGATCGACAACCTGGGCCGGCCGAACGGCATCGCGTTGTCGCCCGACAAGAAGCTGCTGTATGTTTCGGATCGAAGCACGCAGAAGCTGCACCGCTACAAGGTAGCTGAGGATGGTGGATTGATGCCCGACGGCATTGTCTATGACTTCTCACCTGACCGCGGTGTTGATGGCATGCGGCTGGATGAGAAGGGCAATATCTGGGCCGCGGCCGGCGAGGGGAAGACAACGGGTCTGTTTGTCATCAGCCCCGAGGGCAAGCTGTTGCTGCACCATGCGGTGCCGGAGTTTTCAACGAACCTGTGCTTCGGCGGCAAGGACAACAGGGATGTGTACTTCACCGCGACCAAAAGCGTCTACAAGTTCCGCAGCACAGTGCCGGGGGCGAGATTGCCGGGGCGATAAACCGATCTTGACATCCTGTGAAGGGGACGGTATTTGCCGCCACCTGATTCGGGGGAATCAGTACTTTCACGGGGGATACTCTCATGGCTCGCATGCATGCCCGCGCGGCCGTGCTTTGCATGGTCGTCGCCGGTCTGACCGGTTGCACCGAAGCACGTTACTTGTCGAAGGGCCCGACCACGAAGGTCGTTGCCGTCAAGATGGACGGCTGGCTGCCGACCGACTACCACGCCGCCGCTGTGGGCTATGCCCGCGACAATGATCCGAACTTCAAGGAAGCGGACATTCTGCGCGAAGGCGAAGTCGTCATCGGCAAGCAGACCGAAAACAGCGAAGTGAAGGACACGCGTCCGCTCGACCAGAACGGCAAGCCGATCGGCGAACTGAGCACGCGCAATTCGGTTTCCACGACAACGCCGATCAAGGAATACCACCTTGAGTACCGCGTGCCCGCGAAACTGATGGGCAACAACACGTTGCCATCGCAGACCGACATCGTGCAGACCGGCGCGACAATGAAGCCGGCCGAAATGAAGCCGGCCGAAATGAAGCCGACCGGCCGCATGACGACACCGACAAACGGCCCGGCCCTGACGCCGCAGGCCCCGATCAGCGCACCGTTCGGGCCCTCACGGTAGTTGACAAAGCCGCTTACGGCGTCGCCAGGTGACTCTCCAGTCAGGGCGATGCCGCAGGCGGCTATCGCTTTTTGCGGACCCGCGCCGGGCGATACCACGAATCGTTGGTCGCGTTCAGGTAGCGAAGCCCCTGCATCATGTTCGTTCGCGCGCTGCTGTTCAAGTGGCGTGCCCATCCAGGCTTATGGTCGTCGCGAAACCAGGCGATGTGCGCGAGCGCCCAGCCGAACATTGGCGGTGTCATGTACTCGGGCTTCTTCAGGTCGGTGTCAGGCCATTTGGTGTAGTGCGCATCCCAGTGCCGCGGAGCGTTAGCCAGGAAGATTCCCAAGCCGAAGTGCACCACCGTCAGATCAGTCAGCAACTCATTGTCGAATACGTCACGCATGATGCGGCTTTCACCGAGCAGACGCACATGCGCCAATTCATGAGCTATAGTACCGACCAATGACATCTGGTCCTCCATGCCGGATTGATCGATCCGAATCACGAACTTGTTGCGGCCTTCGTGGTAAGTCCCGGCTGCATCGGGTATGGCGTGCCCGTCTTCATTGACCAGGTAGATGCTGGTTTTGTTCTTGATGAACTTCAGCGCAACAAGTTCGGGTACCATATCCATGTAGCCGCAGACGCGGTCAAGCAGCATTCGCACGGCCTTCTTCGAGCTGTCGTACGGGTCGGGAAAGAATTCGGGAGTCGGCAGCACCACCGTCCGACCGGTGAATGCACTGTCGTTGAATTCCACCGCCAACCATTCGAGGCGTTCTTCGATCCAGTTCTTCGCGGACGCGTCGCAGGGGCAGGACGGTCGAAAGAGCCAGCCGAGCATGGCGATACCTCGGGGGAGTTTGAATCGAACGCCGCTAGGCACCGCCCAGTGACTTTCCAGTCATAGCGACGCCGGCAAGCGGCTACCTGCCCAGCAACTGCCGCAGCACATACT
>JBBQII010000177.1:0-7129 GCA_038324795.1 Gemmatales bacterium | reverse complement strand
ATTTCATCATCACGTCGCCCGACAGCACGGTCCGCAGCAGGCCGTCGCGCAGCCGCTCGGCCAGGTACTGGTTGAACATCATCGACTGCGCGGCCGAGAGGGCCAGCTTGCGCAGGAACATCTGCTTGATGTACCCGCTCTCACGGCGCAGCAACTTCCAGCCGAGTTGGGCTGTCTCGCCATCGTGGCCGAACCGCTGCGGGCCGTAGAAGTTCGGCAGGCCCTGCTCGCTGATGCGCTGCAGGCAAAGGTCGAGTGCGGACACCTTCACGGCATCACGAACCAGGATGCGGAAGCGGTTGCCGCGCAGGTGGCCCGGCTTCAGCTTGTTGCCGTGCCGATTGACCTTCAGCAAGCGGATGCCGTCGCCCTCCAACTGGGGCAGCCGCGGTTCCAGATGCCCGGGGACGGAAACATACTGCCGCGTGACCGCGTGCCGGTCTTTCAAGCCCGCCGTGCCGATCTCCGCCGGGGGGACGTCCAGCCGGCGGGCGATCTGGCGGATGAAGTACTCGGCCCCCATGCCACGCTTCTCGACCCACAGATAAAGATGCTCGCCGGTGCCGGATGGCTCGTATGCGGGGATCTCGTCGACTTCGAAATCTTCCGGTTCCTGCTTGATTCGGCCGCCGATGCCGGGCAGGTCGGCAGTCAGCAGCGGCGGTGCGATGGCATCGGCGAGCGTCATGGGTGCGGATCTTTCTTCGAAGCAATCTATTGTTCGTTTTCGATGGAGTGACGAATCATCCGTCGCTTACGCTTCCGGCTCGGCGTTGCTCTTCGGGTGCAGGAGTTTGATCCGTCGCTGACGCTTCCGGCTCGGCTTCCCGCTCGATGATCACTTTGCCGACATTCCCCTTGCCCAGGATCTTCTCGACGGCTTCGCGGTGGGCCTGCTCATGTTCGTGGGGCAGGGCGTCTTCATCCGAGCGCATGGAAATGACGATGTCCTGCTTGCCCGTGGCCGGGTCGCGGCGCAGGCGGATGGTCAGTTCGGCCATGATTGCTCCCCGCGTCATACCTTCGGCACACCCATCGACACCAGCGATTTCGCATCAATCGTCTTCAGTTCCAGCAGCATATCGCGCAGCGCTTCCAGCGCTGCCTTGTTCTCTTTCAGAATGTTATGCGCACGGACGCGCTGTTCTTCGACAACCTCACGCACGCGCTCGTCGATGAGGCGCAGGGTGTCGGTCGACAGGTCCTCGCGGCGGCGCTTGTTCTGCAAGTCGAAGTACTGCACCAGGCCGAGGGTGTCGCCCCCCAGTCCGTGGACTTCAACCAGTTCACGGGCGATGCCGGTGGCCGACGCGAGATCGCCTGTGGCCCCCAGCGACAGGTCGTTGAGCAGCATCTTCTCCGCTTCGCGCGCTCCGAGGGCGACGCAGATCATGTCGCGGTAGAAGCCGACGGTTTGCACATACTTATGGGCCGGGTCGGCATGCTTGACGTAGCCGAAGGCCCACTGCATCTCGCTGGCGATGGTGATGCGCTCGATCATCGGCGCGTTCGGGCAATGCAGTGAAACAATCGCATGCCCGGCTTCGTGCGTGGCCAGCACGCGTTCTTCGCCGGGAGCCATCTTCGGGCGTTCGAGGAACTCGGTCAACGCCCGCTCGACGTCGGCGGCCGTCGTGGCATCCTTGCGGTTGTCGCGCAGGCGGATGCGGGCGATGCTGCGGCACAGGGCGAACAGGTGATCGCCGCTGTAGCGCGTGCCGCTGGCTGCGCCGATGACGTGATCGTTGGTGCGTTTCACGGCGAAGTCGATCGCGTCCCCGGTCATCTGCAAGTGCATCTTGCGATCGTAGATGGCGATGATCTCGCGGCGGTCTTCCGGCTCGGGATACGGGATGTACAGGTGGAACTCGAAGCGGCCGGGCCGCAGCAGGGCGGGGTCGAGCACTTCGACGAAGTTGGTGGTGCCGACGACGAAGACGAGTTCTTCCTTGTGAAAGCCGTCCATCTCGGTCAGCAACTGGTTGACCATCGAATGTTCGACGCCGCTGCCGGTGTAGGTGCCGCGAGCCGAAGCAAACGAGTCGAGTTCATCGAAGATGATGATCGACGGGGCCGACTGCCGGGCGCGGTGGAACACCTGCCGCAACTGCTCTTCGCTTTCGCCGACCCACTTCGACTTGAGTTCCGGCCCCGAAACGATGGTGACGGCCGCGCCCAGAGCCGCGGCCATGGTCTTCGCGAAGAACGTCTTGCCGGTGCCGGGCGGCCCCCAGAAGATCATGCCGCGCGGGATCAGGTCTTCCATGCGCTGGATGTCTTCCTCGTTCGTCGCGGCATCGCGGCGGGCGAGGACTTCGAGGATCTCCTGCTTCAGGCGCTTCTTGACCTTGGCGTAACCGCCGATGTCCGTGTCGATGTTCAGGTTGGGAATCTCGAGGCTGCCGGTCAGCGTGGCCTGGCGAAGCTGGCTGTAGATGGGCCGGGTGTCGGCCGGGTAGTCTTCCCCTTCGAGGGTATTGAGAACCTTGCGCAGCCGGATCGGGTTCAGGCCCGAGACATACTTGTACAGCGACCAGACATTGAGCGGCTTGCCGAACTTGCGGGCCTCGCGGCGGGTGATCAGGTGCCGCAACCGCTGCCTCGGGATGCCGACCAGACTGATGCGATGCGGGAACAGGTTCTCGATGACCTTCGGCAGCGGGAACGTCGGGTCCTTGAAGCCGAGCCAGACGATCTCCGGATTTTCGTAGAGCAGGACGATCGCTTCACGGGCCTCGCTGGTCAGCCCGCCCTGCGACGTGGCCAGCAGATCGAGATGCGGCAACGTGATGACGCGTTGCAGCGACTTGCCCGTCTTCGGGTCGGCAATGTCCGCGTTGCCGCGAACGGCATCGCGCAACTGCGAGATCATCGACCCCATCATGCCGACCGGCACCCCGGCCGCGGAGGCCTCGGTCTTGCGGCCATCGATGTAGATCAGTTTCAGCGAGTCCTTCGCCCGCTTACGCAGATGAGCGAAGACAAACGGCGCGAGTTCCTTGTCGCACTCGACCAGGCACGGCAGCCCGCGCCGCAGCTTGGAGACGATCTCCGCCAGTTCGGCCGGGTAGGCGGCTTCGACAGCCTGTTCCAGAGGAACGTCTTCGGGCAGGTCTTTTTCGTCGATGAGGGTGCTCATGTAACTTACCCAACGATAATTGCAGTCGAAGTCAATGTCGCTAGCTCAGCGATTCCCGCAGTTCGATTCGGACTGTCAGATTGATTTTCAGGACCTCGATTGTCGCCCTGCCGATCGGCGTGAGTCCATTGAGAATGGGGCCATTCCATTGGAAGTGATCGGTCCAGTCATCCGTTCTAGGGTTAAACAAAAGAACTAGCTGATCTGACACCGGATCATAGCCGGTAACATCGCTGCCCTTGAAGGTGTTACATTGCGCGCATGCGAGACAGGTATTCGAACGATCCGATTTGCCATGGTGCTTCTTCGCCCTGATGTGATCGACGCCGTGGCGAATCGACGCCACGGACTGCGGCAACTGACAGTACTCGCAACGGTCGGTTGCGCGCAGCCTGACAAACGCTTTGAGCGACTTGTTCATCGGTTAGGCGGATACACCGGCCTTCTTCAGTGTATTGCGGGCTTTCGCCTGCAACAGATCGATCAATGTCCCCATTCGCACATAGCGATCGAGAGTCAGGCGCTCTTCAGCAGAGATCTTGCCCAAGTTGTTCAGGCGCAACAGTCTGCTGATCTTGCGTTGAGTCGAAGCGCTGATCTTGATCCGCAGGATCTCGCGAGCGCCTTCGACAGTGCCATCTGCCTTATCCGGAGCAACAAACTCCTCGAGAATGTCGAGTTCACTCGGAATTGTTGTCTTTGTCATGATGTTATCGTACCACAGCGAATCTCTGTAGAAAACAACTTCCGGGCATTCATGTCCGCAAGTCGCTACGGCTACACCCCCGGGCGCGTCATCGCTTCGGGTTTCACCAGGCGGTCGAAGTCCTCGGCAGTCAGGTAACCCAGCTTCGTGCAGGATTCCTTCAGCGTAATGTTCTCCTTGAGCGCCTTCTTCGACACTTCCGCGGCCTTGTCGTAGCCGATGTGCGGGTTCAGGGCGGTGACCAGCATCGGCGAACTCCAGACGTACTTGTCGATGTTCGCCTTGTGCGGCGTGATGCCGGGGCGCCGGGCGTTGTCGTCGACGCAGTGTTCCTTGAACGAGGCACACGTGTCGGTCAACAGCCTCACCGAGTGCAGGAAGTTGTGGATGATCACCGGCTTGAAGACGTTCAGTTCGAAGTTGCCCTGCGAGGCGCCCATCGTGACGGCCACATCATTGGCGAACACCTGCACGCAGACCATCGTCATCGCTTCGGACTGTGTCGGGTTCACCTTGCCCGGCATGATCGACGAGCCGGGCTCGTTCTCGGGAATGCCCAGTTCGGCCAGGCCGCACTTAGGACCGCTGGCCATCCAGCGCACGTCGTTGGCGAGCTTCATCAATCCCGTGGCCAGCGTCTTCAACGCCCCGCTGGCGTTCGCAAGTGGTTCGTGGCCGGACAGGCTGGCGAACTTGTTCGGCGCCGTGATGAACGGCAGACCCGTCAACTCGGCAATCTTCTTCGCCGAACGCACGGCAAACTCGGGATGCGAGTTCAGCCCGGTGCCGACGGCCGTGCCACCCAGCGCCAGTTCGTAAAGCCCCTTCAGGCTGCTCTTGATGCAGTCGAGGGCGAAGTCGATCTGGGCCACGTAGCCGGAGAACTCCTGTCCCAGCGTCAACGGCACGGCATCCATCAGGTGGGTGCGGCCGATCTTGACGATGTCCTTGAACTCGATCGCCTTGACGTTCAGCGACTCGCGCAGGGCGGTGACGCTCGGGATCAGCCGGTGCGTCAACTCCTCGACGGCGGCGACGTGCATGGCGGTCGGGAACGTATCGTTCGACGACTGCGACATGTTGACGTCGTCGTTCGGGTGGATCGGCTTCTTGCTGCCGAGTTCGCCGCCCGCGAGTTCGATCGCCCGGTTGGCGATCACTTCGTTGACGTTCATGTTCGACTGCGTGCCGCTGCCGGTCTGCCAGATGCGGAGCGGGAAATGGTCGTGCAGCTTGCCGTCGATCACTTCGTCGGCGGCCCTGGCGATGAAGCCGACCTTCACGTCGGCGGCCAGGTCGCCTTCCTTCTTGGGCTTGAACAGGCCCAGATCGTTGTTGACGAGCGCGGCGGACTTCTTGAGGATGCCGAACGCCCGGACGACGGCTTTGGGCATCTTGTCGTCGCCGATGTTGAAGTGAATCAGCGATCGGGCCGTCTGAGCCCCGAAGTACTTGTCGGCCGGCACATCGATCTTGCCCATGCTGTCCGATTCAACGCGAATAGCCATCGAAAGCCCCTTCAAAGTGAAGTTGGTTGCGTCAGGAAATGATATGGATGCGCGAGCGGAAGGAAGTGCCGCGTTTGCCGGACCGGTCAGCCGTCCATCAGGACCTTCAGCATGCGTTCGGTGTGGTTCAGAAACGAGCGCGTAACCTGGTAGTGTTCGGTCTTTTCGTACTCGACCCGGCGGATGCCTTCGGGCCCGAACTCGTAGATCCAGGCATCGGGATAGGCCATGATGATCGGCGAATGCGTCGCGATGATGAACTGCGAACCGTTGCCGCAGTAGTTGTGCAGCAGGTTCAGGAACTGCATCTGCCGATTGGGGGACAGGGCGGCCTCGGGTTCGTCCATGATGTACAGCCCTCGGCCGCGCAGCCGGTTGTCGAACAGCGCGAAGAACGACTCGCCATGCGACTGTTCGTGCAGCGACCGGCCGCCGTAACCGAGCAGGATCTTGTCGTCATCCGCGGCAATACGATCGATCTCGCTGGCCAGGTTGTACAGGCTCTCTGCACGAAGGAAGTAGCAGTCCTTCGGCCAGGAGATCGTTTTGACCAGCTTGAGGTAGCGTTCCAGCGGCGAGTGTGACTCGCGCGTCGCAAAGTTGAAGTTACGGCTGCCACCTTCGGCATTCAGGTCGCAGTTGAGGGCGATCGCCTCCAGCAGTGTCGATTTGCCCGTGCCGTTCTCGCCGACGAAGAAAGTACACTTCGGATGCAGTTGCAGTGAACTGAAATTCCTGATCGCCGGGAGCGCGAACGGGTACTGCGCGAACGACGGCACGCGATCCCGGGCAAGCACGGCACTGACGATGAACGGACCTTCGTTGATGGATGGCATGGGGGCTAGTCTTCATCGGGTGGGGCGGCGGCTTGTGCCATAAGGGTTGCAAGAACTCGCTTGGTGGATTCAGAGCCGAGCAACGCCCGAAGGCCTGCGATGTAAGCGGCCTCGTCAGTACACATAAGCCCTTCAGAGCCGAAGTACGAATCGATTCTGGGAGCCTTCGATGGATTGAAATGGACGAACGGATTTCTCATGTCGTGAAGCGATATCAGTCGAAGTGGATAAAGGTCGAGTGGTTGTTTTATCTGAAGCAGAATCGTCGAGTAATCCTCCAGTGCCGGAACTCGGAGAAATAGAGAGTGCAGAAGCCCACCTCCGAATCGTTCACTTTGTACTTCGCCTACGACCAGACCACGAGTCTTTTCTGAAAGAAGCTCTGCTTGTGTGCGCAGGATCGACTCCGGGGCGGCGATGGCAGAATCAGCGGTCAATTCAGGCCAGAGGTCCGGGATTGTCGTCATTGATCGGCACCTCATGATTCGAGCGAAAACAATAGCGGCAAGTGATCCGAGAAACTCTTTCGATCAGGTCTTCCACGTTTATCGACCAGTCGGTTGTCGCCTGCGTGAGTCAAGATTCGCAACGACTCATTGCGGAACGAGTTGAGCAAATCGGGTCGGATCAGCACTTGATCGAACATGTACCAATAGTACCATTCTGACTCTTTCGCCCGGAAAAAACAAGTTCCGGCTGGTTCGTGCGTCGGATCGCCTGGCGGCAATCTCGCATGATTCGAGTCTCCGAAATGGCTCCACATCGGATTGTAGAAGAACGGATGCGGCGTTCCGTCGATAGTGCGAGCCTTCCTTGCCGCCTGATCCCGCGTCATCACCGCGTTAAGACCTTCCGCACTCACCATTCCGGTTTCAAACGGGTTCATGTTGAAGTCGCCTACCAACACAGTGCGCTGATGCCCGAGTCGCCGCTCCAAGTT
>JBBQII010000176.1:0-7167 GCA_038324795.1 Gemmatales bacterium | reverse complement strand
GAGCCCGAGCGCCAGCGCGGCGGCCTAATCAGAGCCCGAGCGCCTGCGCGGCGGCCCTTTGGGTGCGCAAGAGGCCACCTCGCTGGCGCTGGGGCTCTGACGGGGGCTGCTCATCGGCGTGGCCACCTCGTTGGCGCTCGGGCTCTGATGGTGTAGTTGTTATGGGCGGAGCCACCTCGCTGGCGCTCGGGCTCTGATGGCGGCGGCTCATCGGCGTGGCCACCTCGCTGGCGCTCGGGCTCTGATGGGTACCGAACGGCAGGTGCGGTTTGAGTTGGAAGTGAAGTGACCAGTTGCAGCGTTCGAACAGGACTCATGACGCAGGGTTGTAGATCCGCGGAACGAATAAGGTCGCAATCACAAGCGAAACTGTCAACAATCAGCGAGCTTCGCTGGACGTTTCCGAGACTTGGGAGGTTGGGGCAATGTCTGATACCGGGCAAAGGACACCTCGTGCGCTGTTCGAGGTAGCTGTCACTTGGACAGTTCTTTTTCTGGGTAATCTGATCCTTCCGCTACTGTTGGCGATTGAGTTAGTCCATGGTCGGGGCTGGTTGGGTGTTGTTGCCGGGTGTACATTCTGTTGGCTCAGCGGTTTGTGTTTGATGATCATGCAAACCGCGTCTAAGCGTGCGATGTTGATTGGCGCGAGTTTAACCGGGCTGTCGCAACTGTTCCCGATTCTGCAAGTGTTGGCAGGTATCATCGCATTGACCGTCTGGCAGCCGACCGCACATATGCTCGGCATTGACGAAAGGCTGTCCGCGAACTTCATCGGCCCGTGTTTCGTCACCATGTCAACGGGCGGAATCCTGATGACTGTTGCGATTTTCTCCGGCGGCGGAATGAGCGTTATGGTGCGCGCGTTCACATACCGTGAGTCTCCACTTCGCCGGCCGTATCGCAATCCGTTTGAGTGAGCCAATTCAATTTCGAGGAACTTTTTCATGCCAACCCCCACCCGCCGCACCCCTCTCCCCCTCGCGCCGCACACCCCAGAACCCTACACCGGCCCCACCAAGGCCGAGGTCATCGCGCTGCGCAAGCAGTACCTGTCGCCGGGGCTCATCACCTACTATCAGGAGCCGTTGCTCGTCGTCGAAGGGAAGATGCAATACCTTTGGGACGAGACGGGCAAGCAGTATCTCGATGCCTTTGCCGGCATCGTCTCCGTGTCGGTCGGGCACTGCCATCCGACGATTGTCGAGAAGGTTCGTGCCCAGGTCGGGCGGTTGCAGCATACGACGACGATCTACCTGCATCCGACGATCGGGCAGCTGGGCAAAAAGCTGGCTGACAAGATGCCGGCGGGCAGCGGGTTGACGCAGAGCTACTTCACCAACTCGGGCAGCGAGGCCAACGAAGTCGCCATTCTCTCGTGCCGGGAGTTCACCGGAAACACGGACGTTATCAGCCTTCGCAATGGCTATCACGGCGGTACTCAGGCCGCGATGGCGCTGACCGCCCACGGGACATGGAAGTTCAAGTCGTCGCCGGTCGCCAACGTCAAGCATGCGACGCCGGGGTACTGCTACCGTTGCCCGTATGGGCTCGAGTATCCCTCCTGCGACGTGAAGTGCGCCCGCGATGTCGAAGATCTGATCCGCTATGAAACGCCGGGCGAGATCGCCTGCTTCATCGGCGAGCCAATTCAAGGGGTCGGCGGCAGCGTCACGCCGCCGAAGGAGTATTTCGGCATCGTCTACGACATCGTCCGCAAGTACGGCGGCCTGTGCATCGCGGACGAAGTGCAGACCGCCTTCGGCCGCACGGGCGAGCATTACTGGGGCTTCCAGAACTACGGCGTGACACCCGATCTCGTGACGATGGCCAAGGGCCTTGGCAACGGCGTCCCCATCGGGGCCTGTGTGACGCGACCCGAGATTGCCGCCATGATGAAGAAGCGGATTCACTTCAACACCTTCGGCGGCAACCCGATCTCGATGACGCAGGGATTGGCGACGCTGGACGTCGTCGATGCCGAAGGCATCCAGGCGAACGCCAAGAAGATCGGCGGGCACATCAAACAGCGTTTCTTCGAACTTCAGGAACGCCATCGCCTGATCGGCGAGGTGCGCGGTTTGGGCCTGATGCTCGGCGTCGAGCTGGTGCGCGATCGCAAGAGCAAGGAACCCGCGAACACCGAGGCGGCCCGCGTACTCGAGATGTGCAAGGAGCGGGGGCTGATTCTCGGCAAGGGCGGCCTGTTCGGCAACACCCTCCGCATCAAGCCGCCGATGTGCCTGACAATGAGCGACGCGGATTTCCTCGTCGATTGCATCGACGAGGTATTGGATTTGATTGAGAAATAGACGGTGCAGGAATCGCCCGCTGTCGGCAAGAACATCCGTCGCTTGCTAACGGGCAGTCAGTTCTCAGCGCCTTCCGGCCAGTGTCACAGCAGTCTTCGTCGTGCCGCCCAAGTTCGGTTGCAGGTTGAACACGGCCACTTTGCCGCTGCTGTACCCGGCCATCACACGGCTGCCGTCGTTCGAGATCGCCACGCTGTAAGCCAGCGGCAATTCCAGGGTGAAGTCACGGACGATCTGGCCGCGGGTCACGTCCCAGTAAAACACTTCGCCGCTTTCACTCAGCGATACGAGATGCTTGCCATCCGGTAGAAACTGAACGAGGCGCACATTCTTGGTGTGCCCGCTCAGCACGATGGCCGACGAGTCCGAAGGCGTCAGCGGATCCCAGAGAACGATCTGCCGATCCATTCCGGCGGTGGCGATGCGTTTGCCGTCGAGCGAGAACGCCAGCGACGTGATACTGTCGAAGTGGGCTTCGACGGTCGCCTTCAGGCTGCTGCCAAGCCAGCCGAACCCCCAGAAGCGGATCGCCTTGCCGTCGCCCGCGGTGGCAATGAGCCGATGATCGGGTGAAAATGCCATCGTGCGAACAGTGGCACCCGCGCTTTTCAGAATGTTCTTGCTGCCGGCGTTGCGCTGGCTCACTTTCCAGGTGACCGCGAAGTTGCCGACGCCCGCAGCAAACATTGTACCGTCATTAGAGAACGAAAGACAGCCGACGCCGCGGTGGTCGGTGGTCGAAAAACCTCCCCAGTCGTAAACCCGGTTCTCCGTCCAGTCCCAGCGTTGGATGCGGGCGTTGCCCAGAATGTTGCCACCGTAGATCAGGTAGTTCGGGTCGTCCGGCGCGAAGGCGATCGCCTGGATCTCCGTGTTCGGCCGGGGCAGCATCGCCGCTTCGGTCGGCGGATTGGTCGACAAGTCCCAGATGCGGACTTTGCCGTCCACTCCCCCGGTAGCTGCGTAGCGGCCATCGGGAGTAAGGGCAATGGCGCTGGCAACTCCGGCGTGCGCGTTCATGACGGCGTTGGGCGGAACCGCCCGTGAGGGGGCTGGCTCTTCCACCATCGCCGTCGGGGCTTCCTGAATCGGAGCATCGACTTCGGAATCGAAACCATCGACGATATCCGCCAGACGCCTGCCGGCCTCGTTGACCAGCGGCGAACGCGGAATCGGCGACACCGCATCGATCATCGGATCGGTCGGGATCGTGGCCGCCATGCCACGCGGCGGCGTCTGCGCCGGCAACGTCGAACTCAGGTAGTCGCTCAGCACTTCAGCAAGTTCAAGCGGCGACTGGTAGCGATCCTCCGCTTTCTTCGCCATCAGCCGTTCGACAACGCCGACGACGAACGACGGGATGTGCGGGCGGAGTTCTTCGATCGCAAACGGCTTCTCGGTCTGGTGCTTGATCAGCTTCTGCACGTCGCTGCCGCCGGGGAACGGCGGTCTGCCGGTCAGCATGTAATAGAAGGTGCAGCCGAGCGAATACAGGTCGGCCCGGATGTCCACGTTACGCGCATCGCGCGCCTGCTCCGGCGAAATGAAGTCCGGCGTGCCGAGCAGCGCTCCCGCACGCGTCAACGGCGTGGCCGGATTCTGCGGGTCTTCTTCCTCCAGCGATTCCTGCAGCCGGGCGAGTCCCATGTCGAGGATCTTGATGATGCCCCAGGCATGTTCCGACCGGCCGTTCATCGAATTCTCGACGGACATCTCGCGATCGCGGATAGTGACGAGGGCCGGACGCTTCAGCTGGGTGGACGATCGCTTGCCGCCCGCGGTCACTTTCTGCGAGACGAGGATGTTCGAAGGCTTGATGTCACGATGCACCAGACCGCACTCGGCCGCATGCTGCAGCCCCATCGCGGATTGGCGCATGTAGTCGCACGCCTGCTTGATCGCCATCGGCCCGTTGGCACGCACCATCTTTTCGAGGGTAACGCCGTCGACATACTCCATCGCGATGTAGTGGGTGCCGTTCACCTCATCGGCATCATACAGCAGCACGATGTTCGGATGATGCAGTTGCGCAATCGCGCGCGCTTCGCGATGGAAGCGTGTGACAATCTCGGGACGGGTGGCCAGAACCTGGGGGCGGATGAGCTTGAGTGCAACGAAGCGATCCAGCCGGGGATGCCAGCCCTTGAAAACCATCCCCATGCCGCCCTCGCCGAGCGGGTCCTGGATGCGGTAGGGGCCAAGGATAAGCTTGTCGCCTTGTCCGGAAAGCAGATGCTGATGCTGATACTTCGTGAGCCAACCGCGCGTGACGAGCTCGTCCGCGATCTGTACGGTGGTGCCCAACTGATTCCATTCCCGGGCGAGCGCCTCCTGGTGGGAATGGGAGAGGAGCTGGTTGCGGTTCAGGAAGTCGACAAGTTCGTTAGGGGCCAGGCTGCTCATGGATTAATCCGGCCAACGGTCCGGGGCTGCGGGACCCCGGCATCGATTACCATCTTAGCTCATTTTCTTCGCGCCGGGTGAAAATTGAACGGGATACGCCCATTCGGGAACCGGAGTAGCGACAGCTCGACGGTCTGTAGGAATTGGGCGAAATGTAAGGAAAGCGACCACCCTACGACCCCCGGTTCAGTATCAGCCACAGCCCGCCGTAGATTAGCGCGGTGCAGATCGACAGGAACACCATCGTTCCCAGCAACATGGTCAGCGACACGCGTGTGCGTCCGCGCTGCCCGAGCAGGGCGACAAGAATCACAAGTCCGAACGCGGCTGCCAGGTCGATCACCAGCAGCCGGCCGAAGACATGCAGGGCGGTGTCCATTATTCATCGTCCTCATCATCGAGCTTCAACGATGCGCAGATGGCGAACATGGCCACGCCGTTGGTATCCGACTCGGAATCGGTGCATTGGCTCATCAGCAACAGGGTGCCTTCCGGAGCGCTCAGAGCCCGGATCCGGCAGGCGTTCGTCAGATCCAGCGCGAAGAAATCGACGTCGTACCCCACCGCGGGATGCCCCGCCAGGGTTTCGATGACCTCTTCCGATTCCAAGTCGGGATAACTCTCCTTCAATGCCCCGAGCGCCGTGTCGGCGAGGTCCGACGGGTCCTGATCTTCCGAATACTGGCTGACCATCAGAAACGCGGTATCGGGCGAAAATATCGAGACCGACCAGCCCTCGGCCGTGTCTTCGGTTTCCGTCGTCCAGTTGCCTGGATACTCGATATGGACGCCGTCGCGCGCGAACTCCTTCGCCATGGCTGCTCTCTCCGAGATGGTGACTAACCCGAACGTATTGTATCGCGGACTTGTCACTGGATGACGTGATTGCGAAGATACTCCCCGCGCAGGGCCGCGTGGTGGAATGGCAGACACCGGGGACTTAAAATCCCCTGGGGGGTAACCCCCGTGCCGGTTCGAGTCCGGCCGCGGCCAGTTGAGTGTCAGGTTTGCGAGCGGCGTTGAATCACTTCATCAACGAATACAGCACTGCTGCCGCTCCGAGGCGTTTCGCGCTTTCGTGGTCGTGGCCGCGGCAGGCGCTGGACTTGGCCTTCTCCAGGGCGCAGCCGATGTCGTAGCGGCTGTAGATGACGGCCCAGCGGCCATCGACTTTGATCCCTTCCAGTTCCGGGGCCATCTCCTCGAACTCGGTCGCTGCACCGCCATCGGCCTTGTCGCGCCGGCACTTCACCGAGGTGATCGCCTGGCCGTTGAGCTTCTCGCTGAACAGGAAATCATCCAGCGGGATCCGTTCCAGCTTCTTGTCCGGATAGAGTTTCGCCATGAAGGCTCGGAACGCCTTGTCGTATTCCTTCGAGCCGCAGCACGCATCGGCGAACAGCGTTGCTCCGGTGCGAAGGTTACTGCGGATGTTGACGATCTCTTCCGGGTCGAAGTTGAACTCACGCCGGCCGTGCATGTACATGAACTTGTATTGCATCAGGTCGTCGAGGCGGGCCGGGCGCACTTCTTCCAGTTCGTTCATCGAAGCGACCTGCAGCTTGTACTGGTCGAGCAGATGATTGGCGAGAATCCGCATCGCCTGCGGAGCGGGCTTCCAGTCGCCATCGTGCTTCACCTGGGCCAGCTTCAGGGCATGGCGGGTCACGTCCTTCGCTTCGCTGCGATCAGTCAGCGCAACTTGCGTCAGCCGCGGTTTGGGCATCTCCAGGCCGGTCGCATAGGCGATCACGTTGCCGGCGAACCGATAAGCCAGCTCGCCGCGGTTGACGGGCGGCAGGTTGCCGGTCGGCATGAAGCGTGCCTCTTCCCAGAACCCGGCCAGCGGTTGCGGGCAGAAGATCACGACCGTCTTGCAGCCGCGCTCGATCCCCTGAACCATCTCCTTTGGCTGTCGTCCCGCCATGAAGTCGGTCGGGTCGAGCGGCATGTGCGACGACCAGACCGGGTGCTCGGGCCCCAACTTCGTCAGCTTGGCTTCCTTCTGGAACACCTTCTCCATCAACTTCGTGAAGCCGTCGACGAAGTCGGGGCTGCCGCAGCAGGCCTCGGCGAAGATGAAGCCGCCTTCGTCGACGTAGCGGCGCAGCAGTTCAATCTGTCGCTCGGTCAACTGCGGGGCGACGTGACCGTTCATGTACAGAATCGGTGATTGCAACAGGCTCGTCAGTTCTTCGTCGAAGTTCTTCTGTTGATCGAGATTGGCGAGACGCGGGTCGAAGATCTGCCATGCCAGCGGATGCTTCTTGAACAGCGCCTTGCTGGCGTAATCAACCAGATTGCGCGCGTCGTGGTGCTTGCGGTTCCAGTCGCTGTTCAGGTTCTTCGGGCCATCGAAGGCCAATTTGCTGAGCAGGATCGGTGTTCTTCCCTTCGAGAGAAACAGCAGCGCGAAGCTGGTCGACAGCACGGGCATGTTATCGATGCTCTG
>JBBQII010000175.1:0-7179 GCA_038324795.1 Gemmatales bacterium | reverse complement strand
AGCGCATGGGCGGCCTGCAAGCCTTCAGCGGCTTCGCGGCCAATCCGCATTGCCTGCGGCAGCGAGACGCGCTTCTTCTCTTTCAGGAATTCATCCAGCGATGCGCCTTTGAGGAACTCCATCGCGATGAACGGGATTTTGCGGTCTTCGCCGACATGGAAGATCGTGACGATGTGATCGTGCTGAATCTTGGCGGCCGTCCGGGCTTCTCGCAGGAATCGGTCACGCGCCTGTCCGCTTTTCGCGTACTTGGGCAGCATGATCTTCAGTGCCACGGGTCGCAGCAGATTGATGTCTTCGGCAAGAAGCACCATCCCCATGCCGCCCGCACCGAGCTTCTTCAGGATGCGGAAATGGCCAAGCCGGCCGATTTCCCCCTCGTCCTGCGGCGGCGCGAACAGGTGGGCAATGTTGGTGCCGTCACCGTCGAGGATCGGCGGAGCGTGGGTGTTCTAGCCGTCGTTACTATGGGTTGGCGACCCCGCGAGCGGCGGGCCAACGACGGTGTTCTCATGCTTCACGGGCTGCGACATGGCAAACTCTCGAGGGGGTTGAGCCCGCGTCAGGATTCGCGCCAGAATAAGTTACCGAATCGTATCGGCGCCGATGAAGAGGATCACGAAAGCACGAAAGCACGAAAGCACGAAAGCACGAGAAAATGCGGCATTACCATCATGCTTTTTCGTGTTTTCATTCTTTCGTGCTTTCGTGATCCTCTTCTCTAAACCCGGCAATTTATTCTAACGGCCCTTAGTCTACTTGACTGCAACCGGAAAGAAAAGTGCGAGCGAACGACCAGGGGGCAGCGGCAGGGCGAAAATCGTCCACGCCTGCTCGCAAGATGGAGCAGGCGTGGACGCCTACTCTACGGGACGATTGCCGCTTCCTTTTCGTCGCCCTCCGCACTATCTGCATTCCAACATCTTGCGCGGAGATAATGCGCGCAGCCTTGGGCGTTGTTTTCCCCGGGCAGGTTCGACAGGCCTGCGTCAACGAGTTCAATCACAGAGGAGTTCACCACGCGTTCGTCATGGCACATCCCGGAGCATTCACACCGTTTTCCGAACGGCTTTTCACTGCGTGCATGGTGCGCTCTGAGGCCGGGTGGAAGCGGCTGGCGGTGTTTACGGGTATGGCCTCGCGCGGTGCGCTGGTAAGGAGATGGGCGAAATGAAAAAACATCTGCAAAACGGGCGCGCACAACCCCGAAAACGCGAGGAATACAGGGGGTCAGGTGACAATTTGTCCGCCACTCGCACCAATTCGGTGAAAGCGGTCGGCAACTCGCGCGAAGTTGGTCTCGGTTCAACGAAAGTTGTCCGAAATCGAGAAATTCAGAAGTGTACGATGATGATGCACAGCGTTAACAAGAACGGCGTGAGGGAAAGCAGGTGCGACCTCGCTTCCTCTCACGCCGCTGACTGTCAGCCAATCGAATTACCCCTTGCGAGTGACGCCGGGGACTTCCGTACTCTTCGGGTTGAAGTGGTCGTCGTTGAACACGATCCGTTCGCGGGCGGCCATGGCCTGGTTGGCGGTGAGGGCCAGCACGGCGTCTGCCATGGCGATCTCGCCGTGGCAGCGCGGCAGGCGCTGTTTGTAGATCTTCTTGCCGTCCTTCATGTCGTGGGCGTAGCCCGTCGAAGTATCCCACTGGCGGATGCAGAACGCGAAGTCTTCCATCTCTTCGCGGTAGCCTCGGCTCGGCGGCGCCTCGGCCGGCCCGCCACCGATGGTGGCCGATGCCGCAGCGGCCGGCGGGGGACCGCCCCACGTCGAACCGCTGGCCAGCGCCGGGGCACCGGCGGAGACAGTAGTGACGGAAGCCGACGTCTCACGCGGCTTGCCGCCCTTCTTGCCAGGTTCATTCTCCTTGAACAGCATGGCGCTGGTCTCTCCTTCGACGATCAACGTGCCGCGACTGCCCATCAGGCACTCGCCGTATTGCTCGAAGCCGTTCGTGCTGATCGACGAGTAGGTGACGACGACAACGTCGTTCTTGTCGCTGCCGCGGTTCGGGCCCTTCGGGTGATTGGCACCTGGGAATTCGTAGGTCACGAAGACCTGGTCGTCGATCTCGCGCTCATTCCGGCCCGGGCCGAAGAACGAACGGGTGCCGACACCCTGGACGGCCAGCGGGTGAACTTTTCCGAGGAAGATCGACGAGGCATCCAGTTGATGGCTGCCGAGTTCCGCCATCAAGCCGCCGCCGGTGCGCTCGTAAAGGCGCCAACGAACGAGTTCGTAGATGTCCGCATAGTCGGTCGGGTCAAGCTGCTTGTCGAGCTTCTTGCGGCTGAGCTTCCCTTTCAGTTCGTCATAGTCGACCTTCAGGATGGGCTGCGTCCAGCCGTCGCGGAAGCGCGGCGGGATGGTGTCCATCGCGATTTCCATACCCGGCAGCGGCTTGTCCTCGGGCTTGTAATCCCAAGAGAAGTTGCGATGCCACAGGGCGCGGATGTGGTTGACGTCGCCGATCACCTTCGACTTGAGCAGTTCGTTCGCCTGCGCGTACAGCATCGAGTAGTGTCGTTGATGACCGATGGAGAGGATGCGCTTGGTGTCCTCCGCCGTCTTGATCATTTTGCGGCATTCTTCGAGGTTGCGGGCCATCAGCTTTTCGCACAGCACGTGCTTGCCGGCTTCCATGCAGGCGATCGACACGTCGCAATGCAGGTGCAGCGGCAGCGCGATCACGACCGCTTCGATATCCTTTTCCTTCGCAAGCATGTCGCGGAAGTCGCTGTAGAAGTGATTCTTCGAAATGTCCTCGGCATAGTCCTTGCCGTAGATCTTGGTGAAGCCCTTGCGGAGGGGTACTTTCGGGTCGCCCGTGATGATGCGCGACTTGTTCGATGGGCGGATGTCGCACGCGGCCACGAACTGGATGTAGTCCGGGTTGTGCTCGCCCAGCAGCACGCCACCCTCATCGCCGCAGCCGATGAGGGCAGCCTTCACCGGGCTGCCCTTGATGCTTTCATAGCCGAAGTAGACTGCGGCCGCGACCGGCACAACGCCAACGCCTGCCGCGAGCGTCTTCATGAAGCCGCGGCGCGACAGATCTTCGGAAGATTGCTGAAAGTTCGCCTGCCCGAGCTTCTTCTGTTCGGCAGTCAGATCGAGAGCCATGTCTCACACTCCACCAAAAGGTTATGGAAGGCGACGCCGTCAACGGCGGGATCATCGCCATCAGCAGCGGGGTTAGACTTTACTACGTCGGCGGAAGGGCCACAGGCACGACAACCATGCATCCAGGCCCAGCCAACGGCCGGTCGGCAGCGTCAGCAGCACAAAGAGTGCGAACAGCTCGATCGCGTTCTTATTCACGAACGTGTAGTTGCCTTCCATCTTCGGCGATGTCGGCAACCACGGCAGCGCCGGGTTCGACAGCAGTTCGTTCACCAGGAAGACGATGCAGGTGAAACAGGCCAACCGAGTGAACAGGCCCAGCAGCAAGCAACCGCCGGCGATCAGGAGCGTCCAGCGGGTCACGGTGTTCAACCAGGCCAGGCGGGAAGCCGGGAAGCTGATGCCAAACAGTTTCACCGTCGGCGGTTCCGGTTCGATGACCCCCTTGACCGTGTCCCCGGGAAATCCACCCAAGTTGTAGCGAAGGATATCGGTGTGCAGTCTGATGTCGTCCATGAAGTCGTTGCGCGGCACAGCCACCAGTTTGCCGGCCGCTTCGACCGCTGCCTTGTTCGCGTTTGTCGGCGCGGCGGTGTGGGCCTTCTCCGCGTCGTTCAGGCGATTGAGCGTGAGTTGCAGCAGTGCGATCCTGGATGCCGTGTCGGCGGGCCGCAGCAGAGAAAGTGCTTTCTCATACTGGCCCTGTTCGATCAACTTGCTTTCAGCGGCTTTCGTCCCGGCCGGATCCGCATGCCGTTTCGCGGCCGCACTGAGCTTCGCCAGTGCCCACTGATAGTCCTGCTCGTTAAAGGGTGCGTTCGGTTTGCCTTGCGACTTTTCGGTTACTCCGGCGATCGCCGAGTCCAATGCCGCACGAACGTCCGCTTTTTCTTTGTCCGTGAGCGGTTGATTCCCCTTCTTGGCCAGTTCGAGGTATTCCGTAAGTGCGGCCTCAAACTCCCCGACGTGATTGCCCTCGGCTGCCTTGATCTCCACACCGGTATAGGGCTCACGATCCAGCAGGAAACGCACATAGCGCAGCTTCGCATCGCGAAGGATCTCATCGACGCGGGCTGGGCTGTTGAGGTTCTTTTCAGACGCGGTCGTCTTCAGAAAGGCGACGTACGTATCCCATTGGTCAGCAAGTGCCTTCGGCATACGGTCGATCGTAGGCTCCTTGCCCTGCCCGGCCGGCGTCACCATTTCCAGCACGCGTGCGTTGTTCTTCGGGCTGTCCTTCGCGGAAAAGTCGACGCCATCCAGCCGGGTGCCGACGGTCTTCGCCAGCGACTCCTTCATTCTGGTCGTATGCTCGTCGATATCCTTCAACAGGTTCTTGCGGATGTCGCCCACCGCCGTCTTGAGCGCCCGCAGGCGCGTCAGTTCGACATCCTTACCCATCGTGCGCAGGACCTTCTCATAGTCCTCGCGGAGTTTCTCGATGAACATCTGATAGGCCAGTATGCGTTGCTGCACATCGGCCTCGGGGCGGTAGACAAGGCCCGGTTGGCCGACAATCGATCCCTTGATCCAGTTCTTGCGGGGATCGTCGACCTTCTCTTTCTCCTCTTCCTTCTTCGGATCTTTGGCACCCTTGTCGGTCAGCCAGAGCACATAGTCCGCCTTGGACTGACTCAGTTTCTCGACAACCAGTTTCCGATCTTCATCGTTGAGTTTGTAAAAGTCGGAGAACTGCTTCGCGTACGTATCCCATTCGGCACCGAGTGGTGCCGGCATCTTTGCCGACGGCTTATCTTCGTTCGCTTCCGCCAGCTTCAACTTCGCGAGCGTTTCCTTGTCGGCATCGCCAATGAAGTCTCGCATAAGTGGGCCGAGCGGGCCTTCCGCTTCGGCGAAATAGCCGGCACTCGAGAACGGTTTGTACGTCTCGGCCCCTTCGTTGAGCGTGCTTTGGTACTTGTTCACGCCTTCAAAGAAGAAGTGCCAGCCGATCACCAACCGCAGGCCGACGAGAACCACGCAGGTGAGAAAAGAGATGCGGACCATGAATCAATCTCAGAGTGGGAGAGGCTAACGACCGGCGGCCGTGAACTGGCCCGGCCCCAGGTTCCATATTATCGGTTCGATCGCGTCCGGCGACAGGATCACCGCGCCGATGTGGGGATGCTGCTGACAGTATATCCGGATTTCATCGGGCTTCATCACGAAAAAAGCTGTCGAAAGCGCATCCGCTTCTGCCGCGGTCGGTGCGACAACGCTGGCCTGCCGCACCCCTTCCGCCGGCCAGCCGCGTCGTGGATCGAGCAGATGCCCCAATCGCTTGCCTTCATGCACGAAGTACTGATAGGTAGCCGCCGATGTACCCAGGGCCATGTTCCTCAAACTCACGTTCCCCAGCACCCGGCCTTCATCGTCGGGATGCTTGATCGACACCATCCATCCCGCGGGCCGGCCGGGAGGATGTCCGATCGCGCGAACGCTGCTGGTGCCCCCATGCAGCAGCCCCGAAGTGATGCCGCATAGCGTCGTCAGCAGTTCGGCCGCCCGGTCGAGCGCGTAGCCTTTGCCGATGCCGCCGAGGTTCAATTGCAGGCCCTCGCGAAGGAAACGGGCCGTTCGCGCTGCCTGGTTCAGGATGACGTACCTCATCCCGGTACGCTGCATCGCGGCCGATCGTTCGGCCACGGTCGGTACCATGCCCGACCTCTGATAGAAACCCCAGGCTTTGATGAGCGCACCCATGGCGACGTCAAAAGCACCGCTTGTTGCATGCGTGAGTGCCGAAGCGAACGACAACAGATCGAAAAGCCGCGGCTCTACCGGCAGATCCGTTCCGAAGGCAGTCCGGTTGATAGTGCTGATTTCGCTATGATCGCGGTAGACTGTGAGTTGCTCCTCGAGTTCGTCAATCAGGTCGAGTGCCTCACCGGCGGCCCAGATGCCGAGCGGTTGATCGACGGGCAGCAGCACTTCAAACTGAGTCGCCATCGCCCGACGACCGGCGCGGACGAGCGAAAGCTCGTCGGAAAGAACAGGGCTGCCGAGCATATCTGCGAGATTGATCATTGGTCACTTGGAATGGCCGCCGATACGGCCGTTGAGTCGCCCCGCCAACTGAGCACGGAGGCGTTCCAGCTCCTGTTAAAGTTCATCCGCACGCTGCTTCTCCGATGCGGCCTCCGCGAACGCGCGTTCGTTCAGTTCCTTTTCTGTCGGTATCACCTCACCGGTGGCTGCATCGACGAGACGCAGAAGTCGGCCCCTCGCCACCAGGCGGCAACCCATGCTGGGGCCAGGTATCGCCCCATCCTCATCCGGAAGTGCGGGTCGATATCGGCCCTTGACCAATTTGAAGCCGACAACCTGCTCCCTTTAGATAATGACCCAGCGGGTCGAACATGTAATATTCTTTCACCCCCAGCGACTCGTAACGGTCCTTGGTGACCGTCATGTTTCTGCGCCAAGTGCCCCTCGACATCATTTCGAACGTCACGGAAGGGACCACACCGTTTTCCGTCCAGGATTTGGACGAGCGCCGCTCGTCGCCGGGCGGAACGCCGGGGTTCACCATGATGTCCGGCGCGATGCAGGCCTTGGGGTTCCCCTGTTCCCGGTACCAGAGCATATCGCAGGCGATGTACACGTCCGATCGGTCGGCGAACAGTTTTTTCAGTTGGGAAAACAGGGAGAACATCGCCAGGAGATGCACTCCGATCTCGGCCACGGGCTCGCCATCCGATGAGGGATAGTAGACGCCGTCGATCACATCGTCATCGATTTCTTCGGCGATTGTCATTGCCGCACCCGTTCTCGGGACTCGACCTCAACCTTGGCATTATCGCAAATAAAAAACGGCCCCTCAAGGGGGCCGTTCTCGCACCGGGGGAATGTGTGGCTGAGATTACTCGTTGCTGCCGTCGTGGATCATCGGTTCAAGTTCCTTCGTGTTCCGTTCGACGGCCAGCACAATCGTGCGTTCTTCAACGCCATCGGCCGAGGCCGCGACGGCGGGGATGATCTGTCGGCCATCCGGGAAACTGTATCGCATGGTGAATGTGCCGTCCGGGCGGAGCTTGATCGGCTCGCCCT
>JBBQII010000174.1:0-7184 GCA_038324795.1 Gemmatales bacterium | reverse complement strand
GAAGATGAAGTCGAGGGCTTCCTTGACGCCGGGCATCGATTCGTTTTCAATCCCCAGCGGCAGCGTCTTGCCAAGGCCGATGGCAAGGAACACCGCGTCGTAATCGCCAAGGAGGGCGTGCAGGGCCGGGCCGCGGATCGGCGAGTTCAGGCGGATATCGATCCCGATCTGCTTGATCCGTTCGATCTCGGTGAGGGCGAACTCGGTCGAGATTTTGTACGCGGCAATGCCGAGCGTGTTGAGCCCGCCAGGAATGCTGCGTGATTCAAAGACGACTACATCGTGCCCTCGCTTGCGCAGTTCATGGGCGCACGTCAGCCCGGCGGGGCCGGAACCGATGATCGCCACACGCTTGCCGGTCGGCGGGCCGGGCTCGTAGAAGCGCGTCTGCCCGGCGTAGTCAGTAGCGAAGCGCTGCAACCTGCCGATCAGCACGGGCGACTTGAGAAGCGTGTTGTCGACACAGGCCCCTTCGCACAGAACCTCGGTCGGGCAGGCGCGGGCGCAACTGCCGCCGAAGATATTCGCATCGAAGATCGTCCGGGCCGCCCCCAGATTGTTCTGATGCAGAATCTGCCGGATAAATGAAGGGATATCGATCTGCGTCGGGCAGGCGCGCGTACACGGCGCGTCGAAGCAGTACAGACAGCGGGCCGCCTCCGCCCGCGCCTCGTCGGGAAACAGCGCGGGCGGCAAGTCCGCGAAACGCTGCTTCAGGATTTTAAGTGTGTACCGTTCGCCCGCTTTGGGCATAGATGCCTTTCTTTCCGGAGAGGTCAGTTCGGTTCGCAGTACGAGTCAATCACGTTGCCGATGGCGAGAACGACGTTGCGCATCGCGGTGCCGTACAGCTTTTTCACCATCTGCGGAGCAAGCCGGCTCTTGCCGAGGTTCAACAGGTTCTCGCATTGGGCGACGCAGTTCGTCGTCAAGCCGAACTGGCCGGCTTGGAACGGAACGCAGTTCGGTAGCAACGAACGCTCGGCAAACTTCTGCGAAGTGACCATGACGCAAATCACCCGCGTTCCTCGATTGAGGTCCGACCGTGAAACCACGATCACGGGATGATTGTTGGCGTTACCCAAGTCCGCGATGTAAATTTCGCCTTGCTGCATCAGTAGGGATTCTCCGCGGCAAGCGACTTTGCCTGTTCCCATGCGAACGCTGCAAATGCATCCTGCTCCGCTTGGTCGGCAAGCATTTCTCGAATCGAAGCTAGGTGTTTTGCGCGAAGAATTAGAACTTCCTCGGCCACTTCCGGCAAACTGAGCACCACCGGCTCGTCATTCATCACAGCTTCGGCTTGTTCTTCAGTAAGTTGAATCATGCCTCAATCCTACCCTCGCCACCGCCCTGACGCAACACTTCGCTACAGCGTCCCCGCCCGTTCGCGCGGCAGCCATTGGCCCCAGCCTTTCTCGCCGATGCACTTGTAGTTTTCCACAATCTGCTTGCCCCGGCAGAAGGTGTGCTCGGCGAAGCCCGCCAGCGACATGCCCTGGTACGGGTTCCAGTCGGCCCCCGTCTCCATTGTCGCATGATCGACGACCATCTCCTGAGTCGGGTCGATCACCACCACGTCGGCATCGCTGCCGGCCTTCAGGACGCCCTTGCGCGGGTACAGGCCCATGATCTTCGCCGGGTTCGTGCAGCACTTCTCCACGAACTGGTTCAACGTGATGCGCTTGCCGAGCACGCCCTTCGTATAGACCAACGGCAGCAGCGTTTCCAGGCCCGGCAGGCCCATCGGGATCTTCGTGAAGTCGCCTTCCCAGCGCGCTTTCTGGGCCTGCGTGAAGGTACAGGTGTCGGTTGAAATCACGCAGACTTCGCCGTCGTTGACGCCGTGCCACAAGCGCTCGATGTCCTTCGGTTTCTTCACCTGCGGGCAGCAGGCGAACAAGTGCCCGTCGGGCTGGGCAAAGACCGAATCGTCGACGACGAGATACTGCGCGCAGGTTTCCGCATAGACGTTGATGCCGCGCGCCCGCGCCGCCCTGACGATGTCCGCCCCTTCTCCCGTGGACATATGCACGATGTAGAGCTGGCCGCCGGTCGCCTGCGACCAGAAGATTGCCCGCTGAATCGCCTCGGCCTCGATGTAATTTGGCCGGGTGATCGCGTGCAGCGTGGCCCCGTGCTGCTTCATCAGTTCGGGCGTGTGGTAGCGGGCGATCAGTTCGTCGAGCACACGGGCCGACTCCGCATGCACCAGCAGCATGCCGTTGAGCTTCTTCACCTTCTCGAGCGCGTTGAAGAGTGCCCGATCGTCCGATTGCCAGCCCTCGGCCTGATAGATCATGAACTCCTTGAACGTGGGACAGCCGCGTTTGACCATCGCCTCCATCTCGTGCCCATGGCGATCCCAGTTGGTGATGGCCATATGGAATGCGTAATCGATGCACGCCTTCGGCTTCGCCCGCTCCAGCCAGATGTGGTAGGCATCGTCGAGCGATTGCTGCCCGTAGGGGATGGCGAAATCGATCACCGTGGTGACGCCGCCCCGAGCGGCCGCACGGGTGCCGGTCAGCCAGTCGTCGCTGGAAACGGTTCCGCAGAACGGCAGTTCGAGATGCACGTGAACGTCGAGCCCGCCGGGGATGACGTACTTGCCCGTCGCATCAACAAACTTCGGCGCTTCGCCCGGCTTGGCCAGTCCCTTGCCGATGGCGGCGATCCGTTCGCCGCGAATGCCGACATCGGCCTGCTCCTGCCCTTGAGCGCTGACGAGCGTGCCATTGGCAATGATCAGGTCGTAAGCCATTGCGGTGCCCTTGGAAGTGGAGAGGAGTATGTGACGCAGCCATGCGGAGAGGGGTGCGGCCGCATCCGTATTCTCGTGCACCCACGGCAAGTTTTCAAGCGCCAGTTGACAAGCCGAGGAAAGTCGACAATTGCATGCAATTACTAAACTCTCGTTCGAGCGTTCTCAGTTCGTGATTGCATGCGGAAGAATCGCGCGTTAGCGTGGGGCCAACTCGCACCTTTCTCACTTCACTCGCAGGTGCCTTTATGCGAAAGCTCATTCCGAGTAGGCGTGGCTTCACGCTCATCGAACTGCTCGTCGTCATCGCCATCATCGCTATTTTGATCGGCCTGCTGTTGCCTGCGGTACAGAAAGTACGCGCGGCAGCTTCTCGAACCAAGTGCCAGAACAACATCAAGCAACTGGCACTGGCCGTCAACAACTTCGCTTCGCAGCGCGGTGTACTCCCTGTTTATGGCGGGGTGCAGACCAGCGGCAGCGCAAACCCGAGTTCAACAGCGAATAAATCGCTGCCTTACGGAAGCTGGCTTCTCCATGCCGCCCCCTACATGGAACTCGGCAACCTGTACGACATCGTCAACGACGATACGACAGCGAACAGCCGCAACCAGGCCTATTACACTTCACCCGGTTCGAACACAAGTGGCACACCGACGACCACGACGATCATTCTCAACGGGCATGAGTACGTCTACACGACGACGACAGGTGCAACAGCAGTGACTCCCAATGCGGGGTACACACGTCACGGTGTTTGGCTGGATGAAGTTCGCAAAGCAAAGCTGAAGTCGATCCAGTGCCCATCCGATCCTTCCGCTCCGGGCTCGGGTTACGTGAATACCGACTGGAGCTACACCAACTACCTGGCCAACTACAACGCATGGACCTGCAAGCAGACCGTCCATGGCCCGCCGTATGCCGGCACTGTCGCCAACTACGTTGACGGCACCGAGCCGTTCCTTCAGGCCGATGATTCGGCAAAGAAGTTCAGTGGGACCCGGCTGGTCACTGACGCGAATTACGGACGGGCTGTCGAACACAATCATGTTCGGCGAAGGCTACGCGGTCGTGGACAAGAACAACAAGCCCCGCATCGCCCTGTTGTCCTGGGACTACCACAGTTTCAGGGTGGACTGGGGCGGCTATGCCAACACGCGCATGTTCCAGGCTGCCCCGAACCCGAAGTTGGAAAGTAATGCTTTCTGTGCCCAGGCGGGTCATGCGGAAGGGATGAACGTGGCGATGTTCGATAGCAGCGTCCGTCTGCTAAGGAAGGGCATGTCGCAGGACGCGTGGAATTCACTGCTGCTGCCGAGCGACGGCACAGTCAACACCGATTGATCTTCGACCGGATCGTTGGCCGGGGGCGGAAAGTCCGCACCCGGCCTTGAACCTCTCCCGCAAATTCGATTCACCATCTCCATGAGCCCCGCCGTCTCTCTGCTACAGGATCTCGTGCGACTGCCTTCGATCAACCCGATGGGTCGATCGTGGGTGGATGATAGGTACCTGTACGAATTCCGGGTGACCGACTACCTCGAACAGTTCTTCCGCGACGCCGGCCTGCCATGCGAACGCCAACCGGTGTTGCCAAATCGCGAGAACATCATCGCCCGCTACGATGCAGGGTCGGCCACGACGATCCTTCTTGAAGTCCATCAGGATACGGTGCCGGTCGAGGCCATGAAGATCGACCCGTTCGGGGGCGAGATTCGCGACGGCAAACTCTATGGCCGCGGTGCCTGCGATGTAAAGGGCAGCATGGCTGTCATGCTGGCCGTCATGCGGCGGCTGCAACGTGAACGACCGAGTGGCGCCGCCAACGTCGTCCTCGCATGCGCGGTGGATGAAGAACACACATTCACTGGAATTCAGTACCTTTCGCGCATCCTGAAGGCCGACATGGCCATTGTCGCCGAGCCGACAATGCTGAAGATCGTCGATGCCCACAAGGGCGTCGTCCGCTGGAAGCTGCGTACTGCCGGTCGGGCGTGCCACAGTTCCGCTCCGCATCAGGGGATCAATGCGATCTATCGCATGGGAAGGATCGTGCAGGCGATCGAGGAATTCAACACATGGCTTGGCACCCGGCCGGCGCAGCCGCGGCTCGGCGGGCCGACGATCAGTGTCGGCCGGATCGAAGGTGGCGTCAGCGTCAACACCGTACCCGATGACTGCGTCATCGAGATTGATCGCCGTCTTCTGCCCGGTGAGGATCCACTGAAGGCTCCTGGCGAACTTGAAGCGTTTCTCAAACAACACCCGGCCATCAACTTCCCGTTCACGCTGGAACCGATCTGGCTGGCTTGTCCCGCGCTGAATCCGGATGGCTCTGATGCGCTGGTCGCAAAGCTCGGCCGTGCGATCGATGGCGTGATCGGTTCGCACGAAGTCATCGCCGTGCCGTTCGGCACCGATGCATCCACGCTGGCCGAAGCAGGCATCCCATCCGTCGTGTTCGGCCCCGGCGACATCGCACAGGCGCACACAAACGACGAATGGATCAGCCTGGAACAGTTGGCATTGGCCGAAGAGATCCTGTATCGTGTGGTGACTGAACAATAAAAACTCCCCGAACGAACCGGAGAGATCATGTCCTCGTTCGTGCATCGTCGCCAATTGCTGAAATCCGCCTCGGCGGGGTTCGGGTACATGGCCCTGGCCGGGCTGATGGCCGAGCAGGCAAGGGCGGAGAACCCGCTGCTGGAGAAGACCGCGCACCATCCTGCCAAGGCCAAGCGCGTCATCTTCCTGTTCATGCACGGCGGGCCCTCGCAGGTCGATACCTTCGATTACAAGCCGCGACTCGAAAAGGACGACGGCAAGGACGCGCCTTTCGAAGCGGCCAAGGGCTCGACCGTCGGCAAGAAGATCATGAAGTCGCCGTGGAAGTTCGCCAAGCATGGCGAGTGCGGGCACTATGTCTCTGAGCTGTTTCCCGAGACCGCCAAGCATGTCGACAAGCTCTGCTTCCTGCACGGCATGCACACGGAAGGGCAAAGCCACGGCCAGGCCGTCATGCAACTGCACACCGGGGCGCAGAACCTGATCCGCCCGTCATGGGGCGCGTGGACCCTCTACGGCCTGGGCACCGAGAATAAGAATCTGCCCGGCTTCGTCACCATCTGTCCGACTCGCAGCCACGGCGGAGCACAGAACTATGGTAATGCATTTCTGCCCGCGGTGTATCAGGGCACCGCGATCGGCTCAGCCGGGTTGCCGGCCTCGGGTGCGACAATCCGCAACATACGCAATCCGGAACTGTCGAGCGAGCAACTTCGCAAGAACATTGATCTCTTGCAGGAAATGAACAAGGCCCATCTCGAACGTGTCGGCGGCGACGACCGCATTGAAGGGGTCATCGAGTCGTACGAACTCGCGTTCCGGATGCAGACGGCCGTGCCCGAACTGGCTAATCTGAATGGCGAATCGAAGGAAACGCTGAAGCTCTACGGCATTGACGAAAAGCCGACCGACGACTTCGGCCGGCAGTGCCTGCTGGCCCGGCGCTTCGCGGAAGCCGGGGTGCGCTTCATCCAGGTGACACACAACCTGTTCAAGTGGGACCAGCACGGCAACATCATGCAGCATGCGAAGAACGCGGTCGAAGTCGATAAGCCGATCGCCGGCTTGCTCACCGATCTCGACAAGCGCGGCCTGCTGAAAGACACGCTGGTGCTGTGGGGTGCGGAGTTCGGCCGCACGCCCGCCGCGCAGGGTAAGGACGGTCGCGACCACTGCCCGCAGGGCTTCACGATGTGGATGGCCGGCAATGCCGTGAAGGACGGCTTCTCGTACGGTGCGACTGACGAGTTCGGGTACCAGGCCGTCACCGACAAGATGCATATGTACGACCTGCAGGCGACCATCCTGTGGCTGATGGGCGTCGACCATGAGAAGCTCACCTACCGCTACGCCGGCCGCGACTTCCGCCTGACCGATGTATACGGTCGCGTGTGCAAGGACATCTTCGCCTGAGTGTTCCGCCGCGCTCCTCTGCCAGGAGCGGCTAAACAATCGGAGTTTTGCATGCGTATCGCGTGTCTGTTCCTGCTGATGGCAACCGGTGCCACTGCGGCCGAGAAACTCGTTCTTGTCGCCGGGGGCGAAAAGGCCGGATTCAAGGAGCCATTCGGCCTCGACTTCATGCCTGATGGCAACATCGTGCTGGTCGAACTGGCCGGCAATCGCGTTGCACACATCGACCAGGACGGCAAGGTCACGTCGTATGCAGGCACCGGCCAGAAGGGCAGAGCGGATGGCCCAGCCGGGAAGGCGACTTTCAACGGTCCGCACAACCTGGCGGTCGCGAAGGATGGCACAATCTACGTGGCCGACACGTTCAACGGCCTTATCCGCAAGATCGACCCGAAGACGCGCGAAGTGACGACAATCGCCGGCCAGCTCAAGCCCGGAT
>JBBQII010000173.1:0-7214 GCA_038324795.1 Gemmatales bacterium | reverse complement strand
CCATGTCGATGCCGATGCAGGTCAGTTTGTGCAGTCGCTGCAGGAAGACATCGTCATGCTCCCATAGCCGGCGGTTGGTGGTGTAGATGACACCGGTGCGATATTCGAGATTGCGTGCGACGATCTTGTCCGAGACAAATTTGTGCAGCTTGAACGAGGGCAGGGCGGGCACTTCGGGTGGGAAATAATCGTTGCTGGTTCCCTCGCCACGAATCGCGGCGACGGGGAGGATGAAGTGGCCGAGTTCCGTCGACTTCTTCAGCCCGCCGCACTTGCCGAGAAACAGGACTCCCTTCGGCTGCCGGGCGGAGAGCAGATCCATCACGGTCGCGGCATTGGCGGAGCCGATGCCGAAGTTGATGATGGTCAGCCCCTGCGAGTTGGTAGAAGCCTGCATGGCCCGGCCTTCGCCGTAGTGGTCGCAGCCGAACTTCGCGGCAAATTCCGTGACGTAGTTGTGGAAGTTCGTCAGCAGTACGTATTCGCCGAACTGCTCAAGCGGCATGCCCGTGTAGCGGGGAAGCCAATTGCGGGCGATCTCGAGTCGGTCCTTCATCTCCTAAGTCAACCTCGTAAGCCTCAATCCTTGATGATGATCTGCGGCACCACGTTCTGCCGGATGATGATCGGCTGAGCGCGGGGCGCAGGTACACCCGTCGATGCGACCGGCGGCGTCGTACCGCCTTGCGGCTTCATGTCCTCCGGCTGGAACTTGATCCGCAGGTCAGAGCGGATCAGTTCGATAATGCCGGTCTTCGGGTCGGCCGTCAGGGCATGGAACGGCCCGTTCGGCGCCACTTCCTTGCGGAACAGCGACATCCCCGTGCGCTTGTCGATGGCGGCGACGCGCAGGCCGTTGCCTTCAAACACGCCGTTGTTGATCCGGTTGTACCAGTGAGCCCCGATCACCAGCGGCAGGTCCTGGAACTGGTCGAGGATGATCTGCTGATTCTCGAACTGCTCGTCGGTTCGCCACAGGCGCTTCGAGGTCGCGCGGTCGAAGCAGTACATATGCCCGTTCACCCGCAGTGTGCGGATGCCCGGCGTCAGGCTGGGGTTGTTGTTGAAATTGTTGTTCCCCTCGAACGGCTTGTTCAGCACGATGTAAAACCGTTCGCGGTCGGTCAGCAGCACGGCGTTGTCGACCTTCTCCATCTGCTTGTCAAGGTTCTTCGGGTCGAGTTTCCCGGTGAAGACCTGCTTGCCGTCTTTCACACTGAAGATTGCAACATCGCCCGTCGTGGATACGTAACCGGTCAGGTTCGGATCCTCGCAACGCAGCATGATGACGTTGCCGTCAATCTCCTTTTTCCAGTCGTCCTTGCCGGTCAGAATGTCGTACAGGCGCATCGACTTCTTGTCGCTCTTCTCGTCGAGCACCAGCACGCGCCGGCCGGCGGTCTTGGACTTCTTGATGTTGGTGAATACCTGCGACGAATCCTGAATCTGTACTTCGACGCCATCGCTGGCACGGATCGCCCGGGCGGAGGTCACGCCCCCCTCGGAGTTCGATTCGAAGACGAACACATAGTTTTCATCACCCATCAGTTGCACGCGCGGCGACACGTTCGACTTGCTCCACAGCGTGGTGCCGCGGGCCGGGTCGACGGCCACGAGCCCGTCGCGGGTGATGAGGCAGACGTAGCCCGATTCGATGACGCCAATCTGCCCGACCTTCTGGGTCCAGCCGTCCTGGTAGTACAACCGGACACCGTCCGATTCGTTCTCAGTGCGGACGGGGACGGCGTTGGGCATCGGCATCTTGCCGAACAGGTTGTGTTCCCACAGCAGCTTGCGGTCGGCCAGGTCGAACGCGTAGACCATGTGGTTCATGTTCAGCAGAAGCATGTGTCCGCGGATCTGCGCGAAGCGGTGGTTGTTCGATTGCGGATAGTTCCAGATGTACTGCGGGACCTGCAGGCCCTTCGATCGGAACCTTTCTTCGCCCGTGATGCGGTCGACGACTTTGAGCGTCCAGACCGCGCTGCCCTGCGTCATCATGTCCATGACGATCTTGTGGCGGTTGAAGAAAGGAATCGTCTCCCCTTCCGGCGTGATGGTGAACGACTGCATCTGCTGGTTGTTGCGGAAGCCGTTGTCCTCCATCGCCTTCATGCGCGTGTGCAACCACGTCTGGCGCAGCGGTTCGAGGTAGGGCAGGAAGCGTTTGTCCGTCACCAGATCGTTGAACACGTCCGCCCCGGTTCGGCCGCCATCGACAATGGCCTTGGGGAATGTGCTGTTCAGTTCGGCATACATGCCCATCGCGTCGTCGAGCAGGCCCTTGCGGATGTACAGGCGTGCCAGCGACTCCGTGGCGCGGGCGGCGTACTGCGGATCGTCGAGCGTCTTCAGGCCGAGCAGGATGTTCTCCGCGTCGCGCAAGTCTTCCTCGCCGTTGGTGGCGATCAGTTTCTCCGCCAGCATCAATCGGGCTTCATTGCCCGCTTCAAAGCCGGTGCCGAAGATGCTGACGAAGCTGCGCAGCTTGGCCAGGTCGTTGGACTTCTTCACTTCCTCCCACTCGGCACGCGACTTGTCCAGCAGCGGCTTGCGCTGCTCGGGAGTCGCCTTTTCGATCATGCTGTTGATCCGCCCGCGTGCCCAGACGTCGGGACGGGCCATCGTGTTCGGCTGGTCGATGACGCTGATCAAGTCCTTGTTGCCGGTCAGCGTGCCGAACTGCAGATAGTTGTCGTAAGCTTCGAGCAGCTTGCCCTGGTTCTCCTTACCCTTGGCGACGAGACAGAAATAGTTCGACTTGCGGCGCAGTTCTTCGTCCGCCTTGCGCTGACGGGCCAGCGGATCGTCCGAGTCGGCAATGTCGACCTTGCACAGGTCCTTGTACTGGTTCAGCATCCCCTCGCCGTTGTTGAAGTCGATCTGCATCAACTCGGTGATGGCGTCGTACAACTTCTCACGGGCTTTTGCCTTTGTGTCCGCATTCGGGTTGTTGGCAAGGCACTTGTTGTAAGCGTCGATTGCCTCAGTGCGTTTGCCGTCATCAAGGCGCAGATCGCCGACTTCCGCCAGGCCGATCGGGTCGTTCGGGTTGGCGGCCAGGCGCTTCTCGGCCTCCTGGATCTTGATGTTGAGCTGCGGGTAGGCCGTCACCGCGTACGGCGATTGCGAAAAGACCGCGTTGTCAAAGAACACCAGGTTCCCCGTCGGGATCTTCTTCCGCGACCGGGTACGGGCGGAGACTTCCATCTTCTTGACATCGATCGAAAGGATCTCCGGGTCCGGGTTGTCTCGGGAAGGCTTCAGCGGCAGGAAGTAGACATCGTTGCTGGCCGTACCGACGCCTGACGGCATGCCGGTGTTGACCATGCCCAGCATCGTGCCCTTGTTCAGGTCGAGGAACTTGACCGAGTTCTTGCCGACGACCAGCACCTTGTTGTCGTAAACGCCGCCGATGTACAGGTCATCGGTCCCGCGCGTTGCTTCCCAAAGGATTTCGCCGTCGCGCAGATTCAGGCACATCACGGTGTTTGAATCCCAAGCGGTGAAGACGACTTTTCCGCCCGAAATGATCGGGACCGACGTGCGCCAGCGGTCAGCATTCAGTTGTTGATTCGGGTTCGGCACCCCTCGACCGCGCGGCTGGAACTGCGGCTGGTTCGGGACGGGCGCCGCCGCCGCGGGGTTCTCCTGTGCAAGCCGGTACGATCGTGCCCAGATGATGCCGTGCGACAGCAGGTCGATGCCCAGCACTGCTCCCGCGTTGGTCGGCACCACCAGCGTGTTGTCGCTGTAGGCGAGCGGGATGCCCTGAATGCGGCGCAGCGTGTCGGTCGGCAGGGGCACGTTCGGTGAGCCGAGCGGTTGCCACCAGACCAGTTCCGGATGGCGCGTGGCTGCGTCGACCTTCGTCGGGTCAAGGCAGACCAGATGCAACTGGCGATCCTTTTCAATGACGACGTACAGCTTGCCCGCGAGCGGCATGGGCGAGCCCAGGAAGTAGCAGTCGGACAGCAGCGTTTGAGCGGTTTCGATCACCTCTTCGCCCGGCGCGGGGGGTGCCTTGCGGCCGGGGCTTTTGCCGCCGGCCTTCCAGGCGAGCTTGCCGGTCTCGATGCTGACGGCCTGCAGCTTGTTGTGGCGGACCATGTCGTCGAAGTAGCTGCCGAACATCATCGGCTGGCCGTTGAAGCCGAACTGCATCTGGTGGTTCGGGTGCGGCGGCATGGCGATGTCGTCGACGAAGTAGACCAGCGAACTGTCGTGGGCCAGCGAGCCGATCAGGCCGTTCTCGAAGAAGATGCCGAACGGGCCCTGCTGCTGGTAGTGGGTCTTCCACTGGTCGATCTGGCTGCGCGGGCCATTGTCACGCACCATGGCGAGCAGGCTGTGTTCGCACTCGACGAGCCAGAGCATCTCTCCGGCCTTGACCGGCGGATTGATGGTGTTATCGTCGCGCGTGGCCACGCAGTAAACGCCGGCGTAGGTGCGAAAGATGATCTTGCCGAGCGAGGCGACCGGGAAGAACGCCGGGATCGGCGGTTGGTTGGGGCGCTGCTCAATCTGCTGCATGAACGATTTGAGATGGTCGTCGATCCACTTCATGCCCAAGCCTTTGCGGTCCTGGTCCTGCTTGTCGAGGATCGGCATCATCGAGAACTGCCATGCCGGGTCGAGGAACGGCCGACTGCCGACCCCCTGGCCGTTGTTCTGGGCGTTGCCGCGAGCCATGCTCCAATCGTCCTGGCCGATGACCACCGGACCTTCCATCGACTGATTGTAGACCTGTTCCAGTTGATTCAGATTGACCTTGCGCGAACCGAAGGTCACTTCCTTGGTGCCGACCTCGGCCTTGACCTTATCCCAGAAGCCGGTGGCATAGCGGTCGTAGACTTCCTTCGTGTCCTTGTCATTGCGGATGGCACCTTGCAGTGCGATCCGCTTACAGGCAAGCGCGGCCATGAAGTTCACATTCACCGGGACCGCGTCTTCGGTGTTGCGCTCCATGAAGCGCTGGAACGTGGCCGCCGCGGCGTTGTAACGGCCGCGGTCCAGGTGATGCCGGCCCATCAGCACGGTCGATTCGGCCCCGGCCTTCGAGTGGAAGTAGCGCATCGATACGTCGTTGACGAGCCGATAGTCGCCCTTCTCCATCGCGTCCTTCAGGCGCTCGTCGGCCTTCGGGCCGACTTCACGCTGGTAGAAGTCGCGCCCCTGCTTTGAAAAGCGGCCTATCAGCTTCGTGGCGACAATGCGGATGCTTTCCTTCTTCGGCTTCCGGTCCTTCGACAGCGGGTCGGTCCATTCGACCAGCCGATCCGACGGGTCATCGAGCAACGCCTGCAGATTGGTGATGATGTCGCGCCATTCGTCGGCCGGCAGATCGGGCTTCAGGTGCTTGATCACCGAATCGATGATCTTCGGCGCCTTGGTTTCATCCATGTGAAAGTTGAATTCATCCGTGCGCGGCTCGTCCTTCACCTTCGGATCGTTGGGGCCGTTTGGCGGCAACTGCGCCAGCAAGTCGTTCTGCGTAAAACCGATGAAAACGGCCAGGGCGGCCAAACCGACGAGCATGCGATTGCGGAAGGTGGCGGACATCGTTCGGATCCTCTATCTTGGCGAGCGGGGGACGTTAAGTCCCCTGTTCCTGATCATCACTGAGATTGTGGCAAAGCGGACGGCTATCCACAACACAAATTCACGGCCGTTGTTACGCAGCGGGGGTACAACCGGGGAGACGAACGCACGACCACAATCTAACCCGGACTCGTCTGTCTCAATCTACTGCCACCCCAGCGGAGACGCGCGTCTTTTGGTGAGACTGGCATGCGAACATAGATCAACCGAATTGCAAAAGTCGAAGAATTCAACCACGGAGAACACGGCGAAAACCGTGGCCGTACACGGCGTTGAACCTGTCTTTATCCGTATTCTCCGTGCCGTCCGTGGTTAAATCTTCTTCGGTGGCGACGGAACAGTGCCGTTTTTGCAGGCGGTTGATCTCTTCTGTACGCTGGCCGATGCATGTAGGATGCACGCGGTGGAGTTTTGCCGATGATTCAACTGTTCCAGGTCGGCGTCGGTTCGGGCGGCATGGTCGTGCTTGACCTGCTCTGCCGGGATGAGCGTGTGCGCAAAATCACGCTGATCGATCCGGACGTCTATCAACCCCACAACGTGCATCGGCACTACTTTCCTGCCGCATCCATGGGTCGATTCAAGGTTGATCTGGCAGCCGAGTGGATCGGGCGATTTCGCAGCGACATCGAAATTGAAGCGATGCCGCTCGCGGTCGAAGCCCCCGAATCGGCAGTGGCCGCGGCGTCGGCCACGTTCGGCATCTGTGCCGTCGACGTCGAATCGGCCAAGTTCCGCTTCGATGCCCTGATGCGGCAGCACGGTAAATCGTGGACTATGGGCGAAGTGCTCAGTGGCGGCATCGGCGGTTGGGTGCATCGTTTTGTGCCCGGCGGGGCCTGCTACGGTTGCGTTGCCAGCCACTTGCAGCGTACCATGGAGACGGATCGCACCCCCGCGCCGGATTATGCCGACCCGCAGGCAGCAGTGCCCGCAGCGCGCATCCCGGCCACGAAGACCGCCATCAACGTGATTGCCGCATTGCACGCCCAGGCAACGCTCGACCTGATGGATGGCATCGACCCTGGTTTCAGCAGCGTGTTGATGCCGTTGCGGCAGGTGGAAGGCATCTTCGCGGATGCGATGAAGCCTTACCGTTTTCGTATCGCCCGGTTTCCGGAGTGTCTCATCTGCGGGGCAGCGGCAATGGCCGTGCCCGCGGGGGAGGACCTCGATGTGGCACTGGATCAGGCATTGGCACGATTGGGCCATGAATGAAATCGTGATCCCGCACCGCCTTCAATCGCAATCGCGGTCGCTGTACTTCAGTTGCGAGAAGGCCGGGATTGTCTTCCAGAACCAGCCGATCCTCCCCACGGCGGATGCGGTCCTGGTCGAAGCTCTGCTGCGCCTGCCGCCTTCCGCCCGCAAGAAGAGCGACTTCACTTTGCGTTTGCCGGGCGTCGATGCCATCCCGGCCGAATCGTTCCGCAAGGAAGAAGACGGCGAACGCTTCCGGGTCTTCTTCCGCTTCGCGCCGCCGCCGGCCAGTTGCTCGGCGGAGCTCTACTGGCGAACTCACCTGCTGGGCAAACTCGACCTGCCGGTTCAGACCGTCGGCGACTTCACCAACGAACTGCGTGTGAACCTGCCCACGGTATTCGTGAACGTGG
>JBBQII010000172.1:0-7215 GCA_038324795.1 Gemmatales bacterium | reverse complement strand
GGGGGGCCCCGCGACGCGCGCCCACCACGGGCAGACCTCGCGTGCACCACGGGCAGACCTCGCGTGCACCACGGGCAGACCACGCGGGCGCTCTGGGCGAATCACTCGCCCATTTGTCCCTTCAGGATCCGTTGGGTATTGTCCCATCCGCTCGCCAGATGGTCGTGGTAGGCTTGCACATCCAGCGTTTCACCGGCCCCGCCGGTCAATTCGAAAAGCCAGCCGGTCCCGTATCCATCGACGTTGATGCCCGACGGATCCTTCAACAATTCCTGATTGATCGCCGTCAGTTTCCCCGCCATCGGCGCGAACAGATCGGAGACAGCCTTCGATGTCTCGATGTTGCCGATCTGTTTCTTCAACGCCAGGGAATCGCCGACATTCACGGACCAATCAAGGAAGTAGACGTCCTGCATCAGGCGGATCGCGTAGGAGGTAAAGCCGAACCTGCACCCGCCATCTGTGCTAGCACGACACCACATGTGGTTCTTGCAATAACGCACGTCGCCCGGCAGCACCGCGGCGAACTTGCCCATCATGAATGTCAGTTCGGGCATCACGTGTAGCGCGTGCTCTGGTACTGCGGGTCGAACAACGTCGGCAGGTGGCGATCGATCTGCAGGAACCCGGTCGGGGTCAACTCGACACCGGCGGGCGTGCGCGTCAGCCAGCCTTCGCGCTCCAGCTTCCCGAAGCCGGCGGTGAACTCGGTGGTGATGTCGACGCCGTACTTCCCCTGGAAGTAGAGCCGTTCGAGTCGGCCGGTCTTCAGTTGCAGCACCATCTCGCGGATCAGCCGTTCGCGCGGCGTGGTCGGGAATGCCCGGCCCAGCGGTATCTCGCCTTTGTCCAGCTTTTCGATGTACTGTTCCCATGTGTCGACGTTCTGCAGATGCACGCCGTTCATATGGCCGAACGATGCGACGCCGGTGCCGAACATGTCCGCCCCGCGCCAGAGGGCATCGCGGTAGACGAACTGCGTCTTTTCTTTGTTCCGCACGACCGTATACGCGCTCGATTGATCGTACCCGGCCTTCTTGAACTCGGCAAAAGCGTACTCGACCCAGGCGCGCTTCGTCGGCCAGTCGGCCACGCCGGCCTTGGGTTCATCGTTGCCGATGACCGTCAGTTCCTTGGAAAAGACCGTGTTGTACGGCAGTTCCATCTGGTAGATGGTCACACTCTCGGGTGCCATCTTCAGCGTCTTCTCGATGCAGATTTTCCAGTTGTCCCATGTCTCACCGACCATGCCGGCGATCAGGTCGATGTTGATCGAGTCGAAGCCAAGGTCGCGGGCCCAGCCGTAGGCCCGGTAGATTTCCTCTTCGAGATGCGCACGGCCGTTGTACTGCAGGATCTCCGGATTGAAGTTCTCGACGCCGAGGCTCAGCCGCGTGACGCCGAGCTTGCGAAGGTTTTCGAGCTTATGCTGCTGCAGCGTGCCCGGTTCGCATTCAAACGTGACTTCGCGTGCTTTATGCCACGGAAGGATGTCTTTCAGCCGGCCCATCAGCGAAGTGAGTTGGCTGCCGCTGAGGTACGACGGCGTGCCGCCGCCGAAGTAGACATAGTCGAGTGCACGGCCGCCGACGCAGGGCTTGTTGGCCAGCAGCCCGACTTCTTTCACCAGGGCATCGAGATAGACTTCGATATCCTTGGCGTTCTTGTCCGTATACACGCGGAAGTAGCAGAACTTGCAGCGTTTCCGGCAGAAGGGGATGTGCAGGTACAATCCCAGCGGCGTACCCGGCGTCGGCTCGCGGTCAAGGACTGCCTGTGCCTCGTTCAGGTACGACGGCTTCCAGAACGAAAACGGCGGGTAGTTGGCAATGAAGTAGTTGCCAAGGCCCGTTTTTTCCTGATCGATCGCTGTTGACATAGGTCCTGATTCCGCGGGGGCCGGCAGTGATGATTCCCAGTCGAAGGCATTATACAAAACCCCGCCTGATGCCGCGATATGCAAGCATCACCCCCTCCGCACCCACTTGATCAAATCCGTGAAGCGGGCACCTTTCCCCTGCATCAGGATGCCGACGCGGAAGATGCGCCCCGCGGCCCAGACGCAGACCAGCGTCGTCGTCAGCACCAGGGCAATGCCGCTGATCATCTGCCACAGGGGAACGCCCGGCGGCACCGATTGCCTTGCCACCAGCAGCATCGGCGTCGCGAACGGGAAAAAGGAGCAGACGACGGCAATCTTCCCGTTCGGGTCCTGCATGATCGGCCCGAGGGCGAAAAACGGCAGGCAGGCGATCACCATGACCGGCATCAGCAGCGTCTGTGTGTCCTTGATGTCACCGGCGGCCGCGCCGATGGCGATGAACAGCGAACCGAAGATCAGGAGTGCCATGATCAGGAACAGGACGAACCAGCCGAGCAGGGCAGGGGAGAGCATCTCCGTTACACCCAGCCGGTCGGCGACACCATATCCGCCGATCAGATAGACCGACGCCATTGTCAGCGACACGCCGATCACGCCGAGCAATTTCCCGGCCATCAACTGAAACGGCGGCACCGAGCCGAGCAGCACCTCCGCGATGCGCTGGCTTTTCTCTTCGACGATCCCCTGCATCGCCGGCGTCGCCCCGATCATGATCACCATGAACATCAACCCGATCAGCACCGCGGGCAGTACGAAGTTGGCGATCTGCGTGCTTTCGCTGGCGTCGACGTAGCTGCCATCGGCCGACTGCCGGGTCAGCGCCTTCTGCTTCACCGTGACCGGTTCCTGCAGCAGCGCGATCAATTTCGGGTTGATGTTCTGTGAAGCAAACCGTTTCGCCTGGATGCCGGCGTTCAGCGACTGTTCCGCCCACGCGATGAAAACCCGCTGATTCGGTTTCTTGGCCTGGAAGCGGATGACGGCCTCGTCATCCGTGGTCGCCTGGTCGCCGTGCATCTTGAAGACCGCCGCGCCGATATCGAGGATGCCTTCCACCGCATCGTGATCAACGCGCTGCGACTGCTCGAAACGCTGCCGGGCGATCGATTCGGGATCGTTGTCGCCGGGCGGTACCACTTCGAGCAGAATTCGCGCGGCACTGGGCCGTTTGCTGTCCGGCTCGGGGGCAACCGTCTGGTTGAACAGGTCCGCCGAGGCCTGCAACACCTTCGCCAGGTCGCCGCCGGTGCGGTCGATGACGACGTAGCGCTTCTCCTTAGTGTCTTCGAGCCGCTTGAAGAGAATCTGCATCCCCAGGCTGGCCGACATGAGGATCGGCATCAGCACCATGGTGATGATGAACGCTTTGCTGCGCACGGCCACACTGTACTCGCGCACGGCAATGACCCAGACCTTACGCATGGTCGTCTCCCACGGTCGGGGCCGCGATGCGGACAAAGATGTCGTGCAGCGATGGCCGGGCCTGTTCAAAATGGCGGACCCGGCCGCGCTTCATCAACTCGGTCAAAATCACTTGCGAGTCGGTCCCGCGGTCGAGCCGCAGTTCCTGCAGCTTGCCGTAGTCAGTCACACGGTTGACGCCCGGTAATCGACTGAAGTCGTGATCGTCGCCATCGAGACGGACACGCAGCGTGTCTTCGCCGAATGAATCCTGGATCGTCTCCAGCGTGCCGTCGAGGACCTTCCTGCCCTTGTAGATCATGAAGATGAAGTCGCACATCTTTTCCGCCACGGCCATGTCGTGCGTTGAGAAGATGACCGTTGCCCCGTTCTTCTTCAGATTCAGAATCTCGTCGCGCAGCACCTCGGCGTTGACCGGATCGAGACCGCTGAACGGCTCATCCAGCAGTACCAACTCCGGCCGGGCAATGACGGTGGCGATGAACTGAACCTTCTGCGACATCCCCTTCGACAACGTCTCGACTTTCTTGTCGGCCCAGCCGGCCAGCCCGAGCTTTTCCAGCCATTCGCTCACAGCAGGGCCGCTGCCGCGAAAGCCCTTCAGTTCCGCGTAGAACCGCAGAACGTCGCGGACCTTCATCTTTTTGTACAGACCACGTTCTTCGGGCAGATAGGCGACGCGATCGCTGGCGGCGATGCCGGTCTCTTCACCCAGGACATGGATGTGGCCGCTGTCGGGAAGGAAGATGCGCATGATCATGCGCAATGTGGTTGTCTTGCCCGAGCCGTTGGGGCCGATGAACCCGTAGATCGAGTTGGCCGGAACTTGCAGCGACAAGTCCCGGACGGCGGCGACGTTCCCGAAGGTTTTGTCGACCGCGTCGATTTCGACGGCATGACTCATGAGCAACCCGGGTACTGCCGATAAATAGGTCGGGCGACGCGAACCACGCCCCCGGCCGCACTGTCAGTTATAGACAACTGCAATCGCGTACCCAGCCCAGGTTGACAGTCGCCTGCCCGACCGCTAAATTTCACCAAGCGTCGGCCTCGTAGCCAAGTGGTAAGGCAACGGTTTGCAAAACCGTCATTCCCCGGTTCGAATCCGGGCGAGGCCTCTCTTCAACCTGTGATCGTCAAGGTTCGAACGACGATCGCAGGCTGGATATTGTGCGTGAGCGAAGCGGTCAGCTTGCTTCGCCCACGGACTATTCGACGCACTTTCGTCACTCACCGTTTATCATCTGTCCGTTCACAGTCGCATCGCGGCGGGCTGAGCATCCCATTGTTTCTTCGCTACACGTGAGATCGATCGAGTGCCAAACACCCGGTTGAGAGTTTAACGCGGCAGCGATGTTGCTGCCTTCATGCGAACAAATCGAAGCCACTTCCCGCTTTTAAGGAAGGCAACTTTTCATGATCGCAACACATGTTCGCCACACGCGTCTGATAATTCTTGTTCTCGGGTGCGCTTTGATCACTGGTCGGAGCAGTATCGCCCAGACCGGTTTCTCCGAAGTTGAACTTCAACCGGACGGGACTGGTTGGCGATACAGCGGAGACGTACTGAAAGGCGACGAACGGGATGCATTCGTCAATGCTCACAACGCGACTCGAAAGGAGCTGGGCCTGCCGCCGGTCGAGTGGTCGGATGAGATCGCGGCCTTCTCGCTGGAATGGATTCACGAGAATCGGCTGAAGTACAACACCGCGGCCAACGAAGGAAAGCTGCCCCCCATTTCCCATCGGCCCTCTGATGACAGCAAGTTCAAACAGAAGTACGGTGAGAATATTGCCGTGTGGGGACGCACAGGCGGGAAACGCATCGACCTGACCAGACAGTACGACCCGGGAACGGTCGCCCCCAATGCAGTCGCGCTGTGGCTGAAAGAAAAGCCCGCGTTCGAGGCGCTCAACAGCGAGAACATGTTCAGAACAGGCGATGAGGCGAACAAAACGGATGAATCGGGCATGCCGATCGTCGTCGGCCATTACACCCAGATGATCTGGAAGGATACTACCAGAATCGGTGCGGCCCGATGGGTCTTCCGAAGTGCTGATGCCGAATTCGTCGTGATCGTATGCAACTACGACCCACCGGGCAACATCACTGGAAAGAAGCCGACTGAGAAATAAGCGAGTGGCAATCAAGGCCTTCAATCCGCGCCCGTCACGGAGCAGTTTTGCCGAAACGCTCCGCGGCAGGCGCGGCTCGTCGTAAAGAGATGCGAGCCACCCATCGTTACTTCTTCGCCGGTTCCGCCCCCGGTACCGCGCCGTCCTCCTTGCCGCCGCGGGCGATCTGCTTGCCGGTTTCGATTCGCTCGCCACGCTCGGCGGCCGGATCCCGGGCGGCGTCTTCGGCGTCAGCCGTGTCTTCGGGTTTCGCATCTTCCTTCTTCGGCTTCGGGGCGTGACAGATTTCGACGTCATGCTTAATCATGATGATGCTCCATTCGTGTTTCAAACAGGTTCAACGTCAACGCCCAGGGCAGTCGCCAGTTCGATCTGGTGATCTTGCTCCTGAACCAGGATCCCGCGGATCTGCTCTGCCATGGCGTATTCGCCAAGTGCTTCACACTGCCGGACCCGGTCACGGTAGTTGCGAATCGTTTCATTCTCCGCGTCGAGATCGAAGCGAAGCATCTCCCGCGTGTCCTTCGAACTCCGAACCGGCTTCGCCTCGACGGTCGGCATGCCGCCGAGATAGTCAATCTGCTTCGCGATGATCAACGCGTGGGCCAGTTCCTCGCTCGCATGCTTCTCCAGTTCCTTCGCGATCATCATGTACTCGGCACCCTTGATCACCTGTGAGTAGACCGTATAGGCGATCACCGCCTGATACTCACGGGCCAAGTCGTCGTTGAGTAGTGCGATGAGGTCGTGTCGAGATACCGATTGCGTTGCGGCCATGGCGCAGCCCCCGTTGACTTTGGATAACCCTGGCCAAACCGACGCAACCGGCATGCCAGCCACCCGTTGAATGCAGAATCTGCCTGCATCTCGGCAGGAAATCTCCGGAAGTGCAAGAGTTTGCCCGGACAACGGCAACGGTTTGCCAATCGTGGGCTCTTTCACTGGCACGCTGATTGCGGCGTCCTGCGTACTACAACACCCGGGAGACTGCTATGCGACATCTGCTTATTATCCTGCTCGCCATCCTGGCACTGGCCTGCGCATTTCCGCTGATCGGCCGAGGTGAAGACAAACACTACATGATCGTCTTTGCCTCACAGACGGAGTTGCAGATTCCCCGCGGCTCGCACACCTTCGCGGTCTTTATGAAGGTGAACGCGGACGAGGGCAGGGGTACCCCGAAAGTCGACTTCCACTGCATCAGTTGGCTGCCGAAATCCCTGCGAATCGAAGTGGGGTCCGCGGAGGAAGGGCGCAACCTGACCTTGGAGGAAACCATCGAATGGGCGCGCAAGCTCAACTCAAAGGTCACGATGTGGGGCCCGCTCGCCATCAAGCCGGAGTTCTACGAATTGGCTCTACGGCAGGAAAATCGTCTGAAATCGAACAAGCTCAGTTACATGGCGCTGTATACCGAGGGTCGCGGTCAAAAAGTATCGAACTGTATCCACGCCCTGGCCGACGTGGATACCACTCGTGAGCCGCTCGACACAAGTACGTTGTTCGGCGTCGCGGCAAGTGAAGCGATCTGCGAATACTTCGAACCGTGGTTGCTCGACTCCGAGTGCCCGAAAGAGTTGTGCGAAATGATCAAACTCAAGACCGAAGGGGTCACCGTCATGAAGCGGAACGCAGCCAAAGCATCGGGCAACACGATGAAGTGACTGTCAACCCGGCCGTGCGTACCGGCCGATGATCGCCCGGGCGGTTCGCAGGCCATCTACCGCGGCACTGACGATTCCGCCCGCATACCCGGCACCTTCGCCCACCGGGTA
>JBBQII010000171.1:0-7231 GCA_038324795.1 Gemmatales bacterium | reverse complement strand
TCCCGCACATTGTCGATTGTCATCCGATCGACGTGGCCGGCATGATCGGCGGCAACGGCTTCACCGTGGCGAAGGAAACCGGCATTGAGATCTGGTCGCTGCCGGTATCGAACGTGGTGGGCAAACCCGCGTGAACGGGCGCACTACGCCACAACGCGCATCGGGAACGGCAGAATGTTCGGCGGCTGCGCATCCAGTTCATCGACGACCTGGTCGTTCAGGATCTCTTCCAGCCGCTTCAGTTTCCGGGCCACGCGTGCCCCGTCGAGCACGCGGTGATCGTAAATCAGCCGCAAATCAACATGCCCGTTGGCATCGATCTGGCCGAAGTTCAACAGACTGGTGATCGGCGAGATCGGGTGCAGCGATTCGGCACCCAGTCCCGAGTAGACGCTGATACCGAAGGTGCCGAACGCCCGGGCGCGAACGTCGCCGAAGACATTCAATGCTGTCCACCAGATGGCCCGCCGCAGCGGTCGCCACAGTCGGCTGACGTTCAGGCCCAGTTTGAACTCGTCCACTTCGTCGAACGGCGCTTCCTTGAAATAGCGCAGATTGCCTTCCAGCGTGTCGAGGGGCATCTTGTCGGGTGCCCAGAACTTCGGGAAGAACACCGCGTCTTCGCCCTTGTAGTCCCGCTCGACAGCGATGGTGGCGATGCTTTCGGGATGCTCGTACAGGCGGGGACGGGGGAACGCCATGTACGACGTGCGCAGGCTCGGCAACTCGGCCGCCAGTTGGGCGAACCCCTTGGCGAACAGCAGCACCCACTTGGGCCGCTGCTCGCAGCGTTTCCGGGCGGCAAGGAGCGGGCCGAGCTTCATACGGCGTTGTACGGGAACGCTCGGCACTTTCTGCGCAAAGTGCAGCAGGTCGCCGATCTGCCGACGCGGCAGCGACAAGGGGATCGACCGCCCCCTCGCGCTGGGCAACAGCGGCGGCTTGATCCAATCGGGTACGGGGGTCGCATCACTCATCGACGATTCGCCATGGCCTTGGGAAACCGGGGCTGTCGTTTGTATCGACTGGCAAGATGGGGGAAGGTGAGCGAATCCGCAACCTCATTCAGCGCCTGTGATTCCATTCATCGGCGGCGAATGTGTCCCGAACCACATCGGGGACGCGGCTGAGTTCACCGGCATCCAGTTCATCGGGGTCGAACTGCCAGCCGGTCTCGGCCTGCAGCGTTGCGGCAAGCCGAGTTGCCAAATCGAACGCATCGATCTGAACTTGTGCAAGCTCCCCGACACCCGGCAGCACGGGGGCCAACGGCGATCGTTGCAGCAGGATGCTGCCGTGCTGCATCACCGCCCCGCGTCGCTTGCGCTGAGCGCTGCCGACGATCTTATGGCCGCCGATCAGCAAGTCGGCAGGCGTCTGATGCTGGAAGCACAAGAATGAACCAAGCTTCTTGTCCTCCCCGCAACTCACGCCGCTCGCGGCGACACCATAAGTTGACAACGTGGAACGAATCGCATCATGCACCCGGCACAGCCACGACCCGGCCTTGCGCGTCGCCAACTCCGCCGGCAGCGCCAGACAGTAGGTCAGTTCATGGTGGTGCATGATCGCCCCGCCGCCCGACGCGCGGCGCACCCAGGCACACTCCGTCAGCAGCGGGTCAAGCAAACGGTCGTCGGCCTTCTGGAAATAGCCGAGGCTCAGTGTCGGTTCGCGCCAGCCGTAGAAGCGCAGCGAACATCGGCCCGTCTCGGCCGACTGCAGCAGCACATCGTCGATGGCCATGTTCTGATAGCCATCGTGAACGGAAAACGACAGAAGGCGGCAGCGGGTGGCTGGCATATCATCATTGTAGTCGCTTTGAAATCTCTTCATCCAGACGGCCACCCCGCATGAACGCTGCCGGCAGCATGTACGTGATCGACGCCTTCGCGCTGATCTACCAGATGTTCCACGCGATCCCGCCGATGAGTTCATCCGACGGTCGGCCCACCAATGCCGTCTTCGGTGTCGCGCGCGACCTGCTCTGGCTTCATCAGGAGGTGAAGCCAGACTATCTGCTGTGCGCGTTCGACCTGCCGGGCCCCACGTTCCGTGATGAAATCGCCCCGGAGTACAAGAAGAACCGGCCGCCGCCGCCCCCCGACCTGCCGCCGCAGATCGACATGATCCGCGACCTGCTGACGGCCATGAACCTGCCGATCCTGTCCGCCGTGAACTACGAGGCCGACGACGTGATGGCGACGCTAGCCCGCGCCGGCAGCGAGCGCGGCCTGAATGTCTACCTCTGTACCAGCGACAAGGATTGCCGGCAACTGCTCAACGACCATGTCCGCATCTACAACCTGCGCAAACGCGAAGAGGTGAACGCCGCCCGCCTGATGGAAATCTGGGGCGTGAAGCCCGAACAGGTCGTCGACTTCCAGACACTCGTCGGCGACAGCATCGACAACGTGGCCGGGGTTCCGGGCGTCGGCGAGAAAACAGCTGCCAAGCTGCTCAAGGAGTACGAGTCGCTCGACAACCTCGTCAAGAATGTCGGCACGATGAAGAAGAGCAAGCTGAAGGAAAATCTCGAAGCGGCCATCGCCTCGGGCCATCTCGAACGCAGCCGCTCGCTGGTGCGCCTCGATCAGCACGTGCCGCTCGAATTCGACTGGGACGGCTGGCGTTGCGGCGAGTGGAACAGCACCGAACTGCTGGCCCTGTTCCAGACGTATGGCTTCCGCTCGTTCGCGCAGCAGGTCCGCAGCGGCGCGAAGGCCGAAGGAGCAGCGCGCAATGCCGCGATGCTCGAAGAGATCGGCGAAGCACCGAAACCGAAGCGGAATCCGGCGAAACAGGGAGCCGACCTGTTCAGCAGTCTCGACGACACGCCCGCGCCCGAGCCGCCGCCGCCCGGCAACTGGCAGGCGACCTACACGAACATCGACACGCCCGGCGCGTTCCAGACGTTCCTGAGCAGCCTGAAGCAGCAAAAGCGCTTCGCGTTTGATCTCGAGACGACCGGGCTGGATCCGCTGCAATCGCTGGTCGTCGGTGTCGCGTTCGCCTGGCAGGAAGGCGAAGCGTTCTACCTGCCGCTGCGTGCCCCGGCCGGGGATGCGCAACTCGACCCATCAACGACGCTCGATGCATTGCGGCCGATCTTCGCCGACCCGACTGTCGGCAAGGTGAACCAGAACATCAAGTACGACATGCTGGCATTGCGGGCCGCGGGCGTGGAAGTGCGCGGCGTCGTCGGCGATTCGATGATCGCACGCTACCTGCTGAAACCCGGAGAGCGTAGTTACGGTATCGACGACCTGACACTCGAATTCTTCGGCCATCAGAAGATTCCCACCATCGAGCTCATCGGCAAAGGCAAGAACCGGAAAACGATGGACCAGCTTCCCGCCGCGCAGGTCGGCCACTACGCCTGCGAGGATGCCGATGCTGCATGGCGGCTGACGCAGAAGCTGGAAGGCGATCTCGACCCGACGCTGCGCAAGCTGTACGACGAGGTCGAAGTGCCGTTGATCACCGCCCTGGCCGACATCGAGTTCACCGGCATCCGGCTCGATGTGCCGTTCCTCGACAAACTTTCGGTCGAGATGGGACAGCAGTTGGTGGAAATCGAAAAGAAGATCCACGACGCGGTGGACCGCAAGTTCAACATCGCTTCGCCCAAGCAGATGCGGGAAGTGCTGTTCGAGCAACTGAAACTGCCGATCCAGAAGCGCACCGGCACGACCAACGAACCGAGCACCGATCAGGAATCGCTGGAAAAGCTCGCCCGGCTCGACGTGGAGAAGTATCCGCAGGCGCAGGTGGCTGTCGCAATCGTCGAGCATCGGCAGGTATCGAAACTGAAAGGAACCTACGTCGACGCCTTGCCCAACCTGGTAAATCCGAAAACGGATCGAGTCCACACGTCATTCAATCAGACGATGGCCGAGACGGGGCGGCTCAGTTCATCGGACCCGAACCTGCAGAACATCCCGATCCGCACCACGCAGGGCCAGCAGATCCGCAAGGCGTTCCTGCCGAAAGAAGGCTGGCTGCTGCTGAGTGCCGACTACTCGCAAGTGGAGCTGCGGTTGCTGGCCCACTTCTGCAAGGACGTCAGTCTGCGGCAGGCGTTCGTCGAAGATCGCGACATTCACGCCTCAGTCGCGGCCGACATCTACAAAGTCGCGCTCGACGATGTTTCGAGCGAACAACGCCGCATGGCGAAGACGATCAACTTCGGCGTCATCTATGGCATGAGCGCGTTCGGCCTGGCCGAGCGGCTGAATATCCCCCGGCATGACGCGGAGGAGTTCATCGATGCGTACTTCCATCGCTACCCGAAGGTACTCGAGTATCAGGACAACCTGCTGAAGACCTGCCGCGGGAACGGGTATGTGGCGACGATCCTCGGCCGTCGGCGAAAGTTTTCGCGCGACGATATCAGCGAGAAGCCGAACTACCGCGGCCGTAAGATGATCGACCGCCAGGCAATCAACATGGAGATCCAGGGCAGTGCCGCCGACCTGATGAAGCTGGCCATCCTCAACGTGCAACGCCGACTGGCAAAGGAAAAGCTGGAAGCGCAGATGCTGCTGACCGTGCACGATGAACTGGTCTTTGAGTTTCCGATGGCCGAGCAGGACGCGCTGACCGAACTGGTCAAACACGAGATGGAAAACGCAATCGCGCTGGAGGTGCCGTTGAAGGTCGACGCGGCAGTGGGAATCAACTGGTTGGAGACGAAATGACGCAGGCGACCCGTTGGGTCGCCCGCTAAAAAACTCTATCGTTTCAACCGTTTCGCCCGGTCGACCAACCCGATGAACTCCGCGCGTGCTTCGTCGCCGTTGCGGGCACCCGCGGCCCAATCGCGGACGGTGTCGAACGTTGCGGTGCCCTTGTACTTCGAATCGCCCAGCAGCATGCCGAACCCGGCCACGGCCCCCGCGAAGCGGAAGTCGTCGCTGCCTTGCTTCAACAGTCCGTTCTCAGGCAGCGAGATGGCGAGTTCCCTACCCTCGCCGCCATCGACGTTCTTGTAACGCAGCCGCAGCGTCAACCATTCACCGGTGCCGGCGGGTCCGGGCAGAATTAAACATGTCGGCTACTGTGTTTCCAACGAGCCGCGACCGCAAGGGAGCGCGGCAACCGCTCCTTGGCGAATACTTTCAACACGAAGAAGCAGATTTACCACGAAAGGCGCGAACCACACGAAATGAAAGCGAAATCCATGTGAAGATGTCATCATCGTGGATGATCCATTCTTTCCTTTCGTGTTCTTTGAGATTATCGTGGTTGTCCTTAAAGGCACTGTTGCAACCGTGGTTCTGCAGACTTTATCTCTGCCCGCGCCCTTACTGCTTCACCTTCTGACCCTCGGTCAATGGCCCCTTCTGGGCGACGATGACCGATTCATTGCCCGTGAATGGTTGCCAGGGTTGCGGGCCTTTCCGCTTGCGAAGCACTTCCAGCTTGCTGCCGTCGCGTTGGCCGATCTGGATCTGCCAGCGTGATGCCTTGCCATCCTCGACCAACCAGACGTACGAGAGTTCATCCTGGTAGACGGCGGCCGACTGCGGGATGGTCAGCACGTCGGGCACTTCGACAGGGATGCTGGCGTAGGCGTACATTCCGGGGCGGATTCGGCCATCGGGGTTCGGCAGGTCGATTTCGACGTGCAGCGTCCGCACGTCCTGATTCAGGATGTGCGACGTGCGCGCCACCTGTCCCTTGAACTCGGCCCCGCGCAGTGACTGGACGCGCACGGTGGCCGGGGTGCCCTGGCGTACGCGGTCCGCGGCTGATTCGGGCACTTCCACAACGACACGGACCGGATCGACCCTGGCGATGGTGAGGATCTGTTCCCCGCGGCCGCCCGACGGCTGCAGCAAATGCCCCGTGTGCAGATGCCGGGCGGTGATGACGCCATCGTACGGGGCGCGAATCTTCAGATACCCGCGCATGACGCCCATACGTGCCAGGTCGGCCTTAGCGAAGGCCTGTCGGGCGAGCGACGTCTGAATCTCGACCTTGGAACGATCGAGTTTCGCTTTGCTTTCCAGCAGCCCGGCCTCCGATGACTTGCGGCGGGCGATCGCTTCATCGAGCGCGCTGGCGGCAGACAGAAGCTGGTTGTGCGTCTCTTCCCCCGTCTGCTTGTCGATGACCATTCGCCTTACGAGATCGTCAACGCGGATCGACTCGCCTTTCCAGCGCTGGAAGTTGGCGTCGGCCCGTTTCTCGCCCGCCTCCATCTCCTTGACCAGTTGCTGCGCGACGGTATAGCTGGCCTCGGCGACGTTCAGGTTCTCCCGCGCGAGCAGGACTTCCTGTTTGGCCTGCTCGGTCTGGGCCTCTTCCTGCTTGTATTCCTGTTCCACTTCGGGGGCGTTGATCTCGACCAGCAGTGTGCCCGGTTCGATTTCCCGGCCCCACCAGTCAGTCCGCGGACCGCGAACGCGCTGATCGATATCCACGTGCAGATTGGCGATGTTGCCGAGAACCCGGCCGATCACCGGTGTGACTTCAAACGGCAGTATGTGCCCCGGCTGTTCGACGGTCCACTGGATCGTCTTGCGCTCGGGCACGCCGACGGTCACTTCCACGGTCGGCAGTTCGCCGGGCGCGTTGCCGGGGTTGCCGTTCTTCTTTGAACAGCCTGCCGCGAGAACGATGATGAGCAGAAATGGAAAGTGTTTCACCGGTTGCACCTGAATCTGATCGGCGGGGATGACGTGATTCTACCAGCGAATGTGGTGCTTGCATACCGCCCGACAAATGAAGCAAGCACGCCTTGGCGTGCTTGTCTGTGTTACTTGGCCGGGGTCTTGATCGTGAGTCGGATGGCCTGTCGCTTGCGGCGCTTGGCTCGCAGCTTTTTCTTGTCGCCTGCCGGGTTGCCCATGTCGTTCTCCTGAAAGTGATCGTTAATCCGAGAATGTTGGTATATGAGAAGCAGTCGCGTCGGCCGAGTCTGTTGTCAGCAACAAAACGGTGACGCCCTTGAACTCACGGCGTTCAACTGCCTGCCAGACCGGCGGAATCGCGCGGATGACGGTCTCGCGAACGGCAGGGTCCGGTGCGAGGGCGACATACCAGAGCCGTTGCCTGCCCGGCGGGATCGTCTCACCAGGGACGATCCAAGCGTCGCGCAACGTCCACAGTGCGTACTCCGCTTCCCAATTATTGAACGCGATCCGGTCCCCCGGCTGCCAGCGTTCACGGACCAGGGCGTTGGCCTCGTTGGCGTCGGGCCGATTCCACTGTTCGACGGTGCGAC
>JBBQII010000170.1:0-7256 GCA_038324795.1 Gemmatales bacterium | reverse complement strand
CCATGCGCGACCCCTTCGAAAATCGCCTTCATCCGGTAGTAGTCAACCGCGGTGAGCGGATCGAATTTGTGGTCGTGGCAGCGGGCGCAGTTCACGGTCAGACCCAGGAACGTCTGTCCCACTGTGCCGAGGATCTCCTCCAGCTCATCCTCGCGGGCGCGCGATCGCACCGATGGACTGGCGGCGGTTTGGCCCACCTGATCCCACGGCCCGGCCACAAGGAAACCGGTGGCGATCACCCCTTCCCGGCTTGGCGTCGGCAACACGTCGCCGGCAATCTGTTCGCGCATGAAGTCGGCATACGGCTTGTCGTCGTTGAACGCCTTGATGACGTAGTCTCGGTAGTGCCAGGCATGGTCGCGTGGCTGGTCACGCTCGAAGCCGTGGCTTTCCCCGAAGCGCACCGCGTCGAGCCAATGCCGGCCCCAGCGTTCACCGTATCGCGGCGATGCCAGCAACCGGTCGATCAGTTCGCGGTAAGCTTTCTCCGCATCGGTGCGGGATTCCACCAGAAACGCGTCGATTTCAGCGGGAGTCGGCGGCAGACCAGTCAGGTCGAACGTCGCCCGGCGGATCAGCGTGCGCGCGTCCGCAGCCGCGGCCGGCTTCAACACCCTGGCATCGAGCCCCGTGCGAATGAATCGATCGATCGAATCGTTGGTTGCCGGCGCGCGCAGCGGCTGCAGCGACCACCAGTCGGGCCCCGCGCGTTTCGGTTCCACGGCACACGACATGCAGGCAGTCACAAGCAGCGCAATAGCGGAAGAGACAAACTTCATCCCTTGATGATGGAGCAGGATGAATGTTGAATCAAGGCAATTTTGCTCGCGCAAGTCGGCATCGGGCACGCGTCAGCTTGATGAATTACCAACAAAATGCCGCGCTGTGTGTCAGAATAGTATCAACCGCCGGTATACACGATTGAAGCCCCCGCACCCTCTGAGGAGACTTGCCATGAGAAAGTTCTGCTTCGCCCTGATCATCGGGTTGGGTATGCTCGCGGCCTCGGCTTCGGTCCAGGCGGCACCGCCGGGATTCTACCAGGGCGGGACTGTGGTTAGCCCGTTCGGACCGACTGTCTCCGGGTTTAACTCGTTCCAGTCACCCTACGGGTACCGTACCTTCAACAACTACAGCTACTCACAGACACCCTGGGGCTGGAGCGGATATCAGTCGCAGGGCACCTACGTGCGGCCTTACTCCGTCGGCCCCGTGCATTCGGTCTATTGGGATCCGTTCGCCAACACTTACCGCTACGGCACAGGGCGTTTGAATACGCCGAGCTTTTACTCGTACCAGCGGTTCGGGTGGTAAGCGAGAGCCGAGAAGGCCTTTAACCGCGAAATGCACGAAACACACGAAAGACGACAGAGAGTGGACTTCTTTCGTGCATTTCGTGGTTGATGTATTTGATCAAGCTCGTGCGCGAACCATGAATTGATGATCGTGCCGATTACGATCGTCCGCCTTGCAGTTCTCCACTTCGCCGATGGTTGTCGTGAACCGCTCCAGCATTCCATTCGGCAAATACACGTCGCCCGTGAATTCTCCTTCGACGATGGTCAGATACAGCCGCTGCACATGCGGGAGCATCGCGGAGTAAACCTCGGCCCCGCCGATGACGAACATCTCGTCCACTCCCAGCCGTTTCGCGGCGTCGCCAGCCATTGCCAGCGCCCGCTCTACGGAATCAACGACTTCAACACCTTCATGCGTCCAGCCGGATTGCCGGGTCAGCACGATGTTCACCCGGTCCGGTAGCGCTCGACCGATCGATTCCAGCGTCTTACGGCCCATGACGATCGGCTTGCCGGTCGTCAGTTTGCGAAAGCGTTTCAAATCGGCGGGAAGGTGCCATGGCATCGCGCTGCCATTGCCGATCAGACCGTTGCAGTCCATGGCAACAATCATCGAGACGCGCATCAGATGGCCACCTCGCCGCGCAGCGGCGGGTGAGGCTGGTAGCCGACAAGCCGGGCCTGTTCGACGCGGATGCCATCCATGGAGTCGATGGCCGGGTCGAGTTCAAGTGTCGGCAGCGGGCGAGGTTCCCGGCGGAGTTGTTCATCGACCTGTTCGAAATGATTGTCGTAGATGTGGGCGTCGCCGAAGGTGTGGATGTAGTCGCCCACCTGCAGGCCGGTCACCTTCGCCAGCAAGTGCGTCAGCAATGCGTAGGAGGCGATGTTGAACGGCACACCCAGGAACAGGTCGGCCGAACGCTGATACATCTGACACGACAACTTGCCGTCGGTCACGTTGAACTGGGCGAACGTATGACAGCCGGTCGGCACTTTGGGGTCGGGCATGTCGCCTGGGTTCCAGGCCGAGAGAAGCAGCCTTCGCGATTCGGAGGCATTCGGGTCGGCGATCACCTTGCGGATACCGGCAATCAGGTTCGCGATCTGGTCGACGCTGCCGCCATCGGCCTTCTGCCAGCGCCGCCATTGCTTGCCGTACACGGGGCCGAGTTCGCCCGAGGTGTCGGCCCATTCATCCCAGATGGAACACTTGTTCGCACGCAGGTACGCGGTGTTGGTGGAACCGCTGAGGAACCAGATCAGTTCATGCACGATGGCCGACCACGGCAACCGCTTGGTCGTCACCATCGGGAAGCCGTCGCGCAGTTGATGGCGGAACTGCCAGCCGAAGATGCTCAGCACTTCGGGTCGACGACCATCGGCCAGGCGGGCGCGCTGGGCCTTGCGCGTGCCGTGCTGCCGTACATGGGCAAGTAGTTCGAGGTATTGCCGCACGAAAGGACTCTCCGCGGCGTCACTTACCGACTTTGATGTCCGGCTTCGCGCGTTTCAGCACGCCAACGCCTGATTCGGTCACCTTAGTTTCAAACACCATCAGCGTCGCCAGCTTCGGCAGCTTTGACAGGGTTTCCATTCCGGCATCGGTCACCTTCGTATTGCTCAGCGTCAGGTCGGTCAGATTTTTGAGGCCGGAGAGATGCTTCAACCCCGTATCGGTTACATTGGCACCGTCCAACTGGAGCTTGCGCAGTTCGGTCATGTTGGCAATGCTCTTCAAGCCTTCGTCGGTGATGCCGGAAGGCGAATAGACCGACTTGCCGTTTTTGTCCGTGACAGACACACCGCCGACGTTCAGTTCGCGGACACTGGTCAGAACGCCAAGTGTCTTCAGGTCGGCGTCGGTTACTTTCTTGCGGCCCAGCTCCACCGCCAGGATCTTTTCAGTCTTCTTATCCGTCCTTGATTTCCCTTTGAGCTTTTCGATCAGTTTGGCGGCATCGGCCGGTGTCGGGTCGGCCGCGAAGGACAGGCTGGACAGCATGGCCAGCACAAAACAGGCACCAATGATTCGTTGCACGGGGAAACCTCCGCGGAGAGTGGCAGATTGAAAGTTTCATCTTACCAACAATTTTGCTTTCGACTGCTTGACATGCGATTGAAAGCGGGTACGATTAGATGAGCTTGTTGAGATAATGTCTCAACAAGTCCTGCCAACCCGTAAACACTGGTTTTTCACCGAACCGGCCATGAACAACGGCTCCTGTAACTCTGATCGATGTTCCGACTGCATCAGTCACTACGTCTGCACCTGCATGAAGGTAACGGAAGAAGATCTGGTGGCGATGATCGTCAGCCACGGCATCGCCGACCTGCGGGAACTTCGGTTCCAAACCGGTGCGGGCGACGGCTGCATGGCCTGCCGACGGCGTCTGCAGGGCTACCTTGACACCCACGCCTGCGCCACCTCCGCCCGCGAACGTGTCACCGCCGTTGCGCTCGAACTTGTCGGTTGATTACCGCGCAAGTCGATCTTTTCTTTCGCGTTCCGTTCGGAATGCTCTTTTGCACGTTTTCCTGCCGCTGCGCCCGTGACTACACTGGTCACGCACGGTACTGCCGTGATACCCCGGGCAAGATGGACCTTCCATGGCCGCACGCATTGAAGATTACGCGATGATCGGCGATTGCCACACAGCGGCCCTCATCAGCCGCGATGGCTCGATCGATTGGCTCTGTCTGCCACGCTTCGACTCGGCGGCGTGCTTTGCCGCGCTGCTCGGCACGCCCGAGCACGGTCGCTGGCTGATGGCCCCCGCGGGCGGCGTCCGCGGTATCCGCCGCCGCTACCGCGAAGGCACGCTGATCCTCGAAACCGATTACGAGACCGACACCGGTCTGGTGACCGTCATCGACTGCATGCCGGTACGCGGTCAGGCCCCCGATCTCATCCGAACTGTCGAAGGTAAACGCGGCACCGTCGCGATGCGGATGGAACTGATCATCCGCCTCGACTACGGTTCTACCGTGCCCTGGGTGCAGCGCATTGATGGCGGCATCTCTGCCATCGCCGGTCCCGACCGCCTGGTGCTGATCACGCCGGTGCCACTGCATGGTGAAGGGCTGACCACCGTGGCGGAGTTCACCATCACCGCCGGGCAACGTGAATCGTTCACACTGCTTTGGCATCCATCGCACGAAGAACTGCCCGCGCCGCTTGATCCTTATTGGGCCGTGCTGGGTACGGAACGCTGGTGGAAAGACTGGTCTGGCCGCTGCACCTACCACGGTGAGTATCGCGAAGCAGTTCTGCGCTCGCTGATCACGCTGAAGGCGTTGACTTACGCGCCGACCGGCGGCATCGTCGCCGCGCCGACGACATCGCTGCCCGAACAGATCGGCGGCGTACGCAACTGGGATTACCGCTTCTGCTGGCTGCGCGACGCGACCTTCACGCTGTTCAGCCTGATGAAAACCGGCTACCTCGACGAAGCCCGCGCCTGGCGCGCCTGGTTGATGCGGGCGATCGCCGGGCAACCCTCGAGCACGCATATCCTTTACGGCATTGCCGGGGAACGGCGACTGCCCGAATCCACGCTCGACTGGCTGCCCGGCTATGAGAATTCCGCACCCGTGCGCATCGGCAATGCTGCGTCGACGCAGTTCCAACTCGATGTTTACGGTGAAGTGATCGATGCTCTGTACCACGCTCGCGTACTGGGTCTCGAAGCGTTGCCGGACGCGTGGAACAACGCGCGGGCGCTGCTCGAGTTCGTCGAAACTGCCTGGATGAAGCCCGATGAAGGAATCTGGGAAGTTCGCGGCCCGCGCCGGCATTTCACCCATTCCAAAGTGATGGCCTGGGTCGCATTCGATCGCGGCGTCAAGGCGATGGAACGGTTCGGCCTTGATGGCCCCGTCGAACGCTGGCGGCAGGCTCGCGATCAGATTCATGCCCAGGTCTGCGCCGAGGGGTTCAACGCTCAGCTCGGCTCGTTCACGCAATCGTATGGATCAACCGAACTGGACGCGAGTTTGCTGATGATTCCGCTGGTGGGCTTCCTGCCGGCGAAAGACCCGCGTGTGAAGGGCACCGTGGCTGCGATCGAGAAGGGCCTGATGACCGATGGCTTTGTCGCCCGCTACCTGTCGCACGAAGCCGTCGACGGCCTGCCTGCCGGCGAAGGTGCGTTTCTGCCATGCACCTTCTGGATGGCCGACAACCTGCACCTGATGGGCCGTGAAGCCGAAGCAAGAAAGATCTTCGAACGCCTTCTGGGTCTGTGCAACGACGTGGGCCTGATCTCGGAAGAATACGACGTCCACGCCGGCCGCCTGGTGGGCAACTTCCCGCAGGCATTCACACACGTTGGCCTCGTGAACACGGCACTGAATCTGTCGCCGTCCCCGGGGCCCGCGGATACGCGGCCGAAGAGTTGATGCATCTTCGCTGTGACCTGAAAGAACCCGACGAGGGAATGCGTTGAAGGGGCAGAGGAAGGAATTCGCCCAGAGTCCATGGCGTTGTGATTCATCACTGTTCAATTGAATCGGGGACTTGCCACCTTCCGGCTAACGGATCTAATGCTCGAGAATAATCCGATATGTCGGCTTCCTTCCCGTCACCACCTCCGCGCGTGAGCTTGATCCCGGCAGGATCGGGAACGGGGAATCGGTGACCCGGCATATGGCGTGAAATCGCCGCGATTGGTTTGGTCCTTCGACACCCACTTTCTCCAGATGCTCGATCACTCCATGTGCGATGCCGTGGGTGCGATGCGGGTACATCGTGCAGTACAAGCGAACTTCCTGGCCGACCGCGATGGCACCAAAATGCTTCTCTTCAAGTTCCAGTCGGATCAGCGGAGCGGCATCGGCAACAGTGGCTTCCGCGAGCCCTGTGGCCGGGACGTTCGCTTCCATCGATACACCGAACAACAGGGCCAGGAGCGCCGTGAGGATGACCAGCAGGCTGATGCCGAACATGTGCAGATGCCTTGGCGTTCGGGGCCTGGTCATGCGATCCTCCGGGGCGGCTGCTGACATTGCGGGCAAGATTGGCACAGGTACTGTAGAGTAATGCGTGCCATGCTCACAGACAGTTTATTTGAACTCGACCCGGCCGCGACCGGCAGCGGTTTGCCTGGCACGTTGTATGCGGAGATCGTCTTCGATCGGCCGCTCGATCAGGCGTACAGCTATCGCGTGCCCGACGATCAGCGGGAGCGCATCGCCATCGGCAAGCGCGTCGAAGCCCCCTTCGGCCGCGGCGACAGCGGCACCGTCGGCTACTGCGTCCGCCTGACGGAAGAGAAGCCGACGCGCACGGTGAAGTCGATCGCGCGCATCCTTGACGACGAAGTGCTGCTGACCGATCCGATCCTGCGGCTGACTCGCTGGATGGCCGACTACTATTTGTGCGGTTGGGGCCAGGTGCTGCAGGCGGTGCTGCCGGCCGGCGTCCGCGACAAGGCCGGTACGCGCGAAGTGGTCTTCGTCGAAGCGGTGCCCGAAAGCGAACTGCCTGAAACACGCTGGGAACTGACGACCAAGCAGTCGGCCGCGCTGGACAAGCTGCGACGCGAAGGCGAGCCGATGGAACAGCGCCGGCTGGCGAAGCTGGCCCAGGTTTCAACCGGCGTGATCGCCGCCCTGATCGACAAGGGCTACATCCGCAAGTTTCATGAGCGCGTCGAACGGCTGGAGATTCCGGACGATTCGCCGCTGCCGCTTCAACAACGGCTGGAACTGAATGCCGAGCAGGCGACGGTCTTCAAACCCGTTGACTTGGCCGTTCGCGAGGGGACCTACAAATCATTCCTGCTGCGCGGCGTGACCGGCTCGGGGAAGACCGAAGTCTACCTGCGCGCCATTGAAGAGACGATCAAGCTCGGCCGGGAAGCGATCGTGCTGGTCCCCGAGATTTCGCTGACGCCGCAGACGATCGAGCGGTTCCGCGGCCGCTGCGGCAACGTGGCTGTGCTCCATAGCCATATG
>JBBQII010000169.1:0-7273 GCA_038324795.1 Gemmatales bacterium | reverse complement strand
TTCTTGCTGAAACAATTGTTCGTGAACACCGACTGCATCATCATCGGCGGCAGCGTCCGCGCCGCTGCGGCCTCGGCCATCCGCGCAGGCCTGCGGCCGTGGTGTGCCGACAAGTTCGCCGATGCCGATCTGTGCGCGATGGCCCCCACGCGATTCATCGTCGGCGACGACTATCCCGATTCACTCCCCTCGTTGATCCGCGATGCGCCGCCCGGCCCCATCATCTACACCGGCGGGCTGGAGAACTATCCCGCGATCATCGGAGCGATTTCGCATGAACGCACTATCTGGGGCAACAGTTCCGAGACGCTCATTGGAGTGCGTGATCCATTCAGAGTAGCGAGCTTGCTGCGACGGCATGGTCTGCCGTCTCTGCCGGTTTCGGAGGAACCGTTTCGCGATCGTTCATGCGTACGCAAGCTGCGAGCAAGTGCCGGCGGCGGCGGAATACGCATGGCGGCAGCAGACGATGCCCCGTTGGATGGATGGTACTTTCAGCAGTTCCAGCCGGGCGAAGCATATGCGGCGATTTTCTGTGCGCATCGTTCACTGGAGTTGCTGGGGGTGACCAGACAACTGACGGGTTGCGAATGGTTGAACGCCCAGCCGTTCGCGTATGCGGGGAGTATCGGTCCTGTGGAACTCATGGCGACGCCGCAAGCGGCGCTGGAACGGATCGCGCGCGTGCTGGTAGATGAGTTTCAGTTGCGGGGATTGTTCGGGATCGACTTCGTACTCGACGACGATCAGGTGTGGTTGATTGAGATCAACCCGCGCTACACTGCCTCGGTGGAAGTGCTGGAACGAGCATTCGATTTCACAGCGATCACTCATCATCGGGCGGCATTCGCCGGTGAACCGCTACCTCCGCACGGCCTGCCGCTCCGCTATGCCGGCAAAGCGATTTACTACGCCCCCTTCTCACTGAAGATCCCCGATGAACTGTTCACTCATCGCGAATGGCTCGCGGACTTACCGCGCCCCGGCGATCGGATTGAAGAACGCTGGCCCGTCGTGACGATCTTCGCGGAAGGGGAAGCACCTGAGATCGTTGAACTCCGGTTGTGCGAACGGGTGCGAATCATAGCCGATTGTCTGGCGGCTTCCCTTTGAGTTGTTCGCCAAACGGGTTTCGCGCTTTCCTCATGACCGGTTTGGTGTTAAAGTATCGATGAATTACCCGCCGTGCCCGCTGCCCGCCTGCCTCGCACTTTTTGCTTTCGGAGCCTGCCGATGAACCGTAGTGGCTGTACTGACATGCGCCGGACGATGCAGCATCCCGACCGCCGTTCGTTCGTCAAGGCGGGCGTGCTTGGCTCCATGGGCCTGACGTTGGCCGACCTGTATCGGAACGACGCCCGTGCCACGATGGCACCGCCATCATCGCGCATCAACTCCGTCATCATTCTGTGGATGCGCGGCGGGCCATCGCACATGGATATGTGGGACACGAAGCCGGACTCCCCGGTCGAGTTCCGCGGTGAGTTCGGCACGAAGCCGACCAATGTGCCGGGCATCACATTGTCCGACATGCTGCCGTTGTCGGGCCAGATGATGGACAAATGGGCGATCATCCGCAGTCTGCACCACAAAGATGCGGGCCACTCCACCGGCGACCAGATCTGCTTCACCGGCTACAACCCCGGACCCCGGCCGGACGAGAACTTCCATCCCTCATGCGGATCGATCGTCTCGAAGCAGCTGGGCCATCTGTCAAAGGAGCTGCCCGCGTACGTCATGATTCCACGCATGGTGCCGGGCACGGGTCCCGCGTACCTGGGCGTTGCGCATAAGCCGTTCGAGACGCAGGCTGATCCCGCGCAGCCGGGTCCCTTCCGCATTCCGAACTTCTCGTTCCCCGATGGCGTGACGATGGAACGCGTTGGCGATCGCAAGGGGCTGCTCAACAGCTTCGATGCACTTCGCCGCGACGTTGATACTACCGGGCAGATGGATGCGGCCGACCGTTATCAGCAGAAGGCCTGGGACGTACTCACCTCGCCGGTCGCGCGCGAAGCGTTCGATCTCGACAAGGAACCGCATGGCGTGCGCGAACGCTACGGCTTCGGCACCGAGTTCGACCCCAAAGACCCGACGCGCTGCGGTTGCCCCGCCTGGAGCCAGCGCATTCTGCTGGCCCGCCGACTGGTCGAAGCGGGCGTCCGACTCGTCACGGTCGATTTGCGCTGGTGGGACACTCATGTGAAAGGTTTTGAATCGCTACGGCTGGGCTTCCTCGACCGCTGGGACAAGGCCTACACGGCGCTGATCGATGATCTCGATTCACGCGGACTGCTTGACACAACGATGGTCCTCGCCTGGGGCGAGTTCGGCCGTACGCCACGCGTCAACGCTCAGGCGGGGCGCGATCACTACCCGAACGTCTTCAGTGCCGCGCTTGCGGGCGGCGGCATTCGCGGCGGGACGATTGTCGGTGCATCGGATGAAAAAGGCGCGTTCCCGAAGAGCAATCCAAAAACGCCACAGGACGTGCTGGCGACGGTGTACCGCCACCTGGGTGTCGATACCACGCGCGATTTCATGAATAACGGCCGGCCGATCCCGGTCCTGCCGTCGGGCAAGCCGATTGATGAATTGTTCAGTTGATGGCGGTCAACAGATCGGTGATCTCTTTGCTGCGCGCCAGCTTGTCGCCGAACGTGACGAACCCCTGAGCATCGACGGGCGGTTCCGCCAAATGCACCGCGCCGCCGGGTATCTTCTTCTCGCTGGTCGGGTTGCCGACCCGGCGGGTCACCAAGTTGTAGACGCCGTAGACCACTTTCACTCGCTCTCGCTCCGCGGCCGTCAGTTCCGGTATCAGCATGGATGCCGTCACGGCCGCGTTCATCACAATCGATGCCTCGATCAACGCCTTGCGGTAGCCGGGCTGCGAGATGACTTCAACACCGTAGACGTTCATCAGGGCGTCAGCCGCAAGGCGAACGGCCGGGAAGACGCCGTTGACGATCGAACGCAGCGGATGATTGCCGGCCGTGCCGAGGTAACTGGTTGGCTTCAGGAATGCATCGGTCGCGGCCGTCACTGCGCCACACTGCGTATGGCCGAGGACAACGAGAAGGCGCAGGCTGTCGCGGAGATGGTCGATCGCGTAGTCGATACTGCCAAGTCCCTCTCGACCGAGCACATTGCCGGCCACGCGCACGACGAACATTTCATTGCAGGCACGGTTGAAGATCAGTTCGGTCGGCACCCGCGCATCGGAGCAGCCGAGCACTACGGCGAACGGCTGCTGCTTCGGCGCGCCACCGGCATTGTTGATGCCGACGTCTTCGAGATCGAAGGGGATCACCCACGAGCCATCAATGGCATGGCCGGAATTGGGGTCGAGCAATGTAGCGAATTCGAGATTGCCCAGTTCCAGATGCCGGCACGCTTCGTCGCCCGTGGCGGGCTGAAAGCGGTTGATCGAAACGTCCGGATCATAGCGGTAGACAATCTCGACCATGAGAGAGCGCTTTCAGAAAGGGCGACACCACAAGCGGCGGATTCACTACTTCACGACGACTTCTTCCACGTCGCCCACGGGTGCCCCTTTCACGGAGCCGCCGATGGCGAGCAGGCGGCCATTGCCGGCCGGCACCAGGCGATGCACGATTCGGCCGTGCGCCAGCGCACCGGCTTCCGCCCATTCCGTTCCCTTCTCATCCAGACGATAGACTTTGCCATCCGCCGGTGAGAGGTACAGTTTGCCGTCGGCCACGCAGGCGGCGGGGGTGAAGCCGTTCATCGGTCCATCGGGAATCTCGGCCCCTTTGCTCCATGTTTTCTGCTTGGGATCGTAGATGTTCACGGAACGATCGGCCTTACCTTCAGACGTGAGCCCGGCGATCACGTAGACCTTGCCGTTGTGGGCCGCCATCGTCAGTGCACGCCGTTTGAACGGCTGTTCGATCTTCTCCCACCCGGCGTCCGTCTTCTTGAGGTCGAGGACCAGCGTCTTGTCGTGCCAGACCGAGTCCTTGCCCGCGCCGTTCATCTGCCAACCCCCGGCCACGTACAGCTTGTCGCCGATCACGACGGCATCGTGCGACGATCGGCCGGCAGGCATGGCCGGCAGGTCACTCCACTTGCCCGTCTTCGGGTCGAATCGCGAGACGCTGTCGATTGAATAAGCATCCGTCTTCTCTTTCGCAGTGTTGCGCGGCTGCATGCCGCCGACCCGGATGATGCCGCCGTCATGCGCGACGAGGGCCAGCCCCTGCGCGACCGGGCCGGCGGCCAATTCTTCCCACTTCACCGGCTTGGTCAGATTCAGCCGTTGGAACGTGTTGAGAGTTGTTTCGTTCGAGTAGCTGTGCGCTTTGCCCGAATGTCCGCCGAAGACATAGATCTGGCCGTTGTCGACCACGGCCCCGAGGCTGGTGATCGGCTTCGGCAGTTCGGGAAGTTCGCGGTCGGCGGCGGAGGCATTCATGGTAATGGCCATCAGGGCCAACGGGATCGACAGTAGCGTGCGGAACATCGGGTCAACTCCAGATAGGTTCAGGAACAGATCATCGACTCAGGTGTATCGAGGAACTCAAGCTCGACCCGGGCCGGGATGACACGCCCCAGCCGAGCATAGCAGAAAAGCAGCGCGCCGCGGGAGGGAAATCGGATCGGTCCCAGCGACAGCGCCGTCTCGAACGCGTCGATCGCTTCGACGAAACGACCATGCGAGCGATGCGCCAGGCCGATGGCTTCCCAATCGACCACGGACGTCGGGAACGATTCGCGGGTCACTTGCATCGGCATCTCCATGAGGGCGAACGATTGCACGATCGGCGACGAACCGTTTGCTCTCACGGGTTGCGTTTCGCCCCGGCCTTTTGCTTCGCGGCAGAGACCGGGTCGCCTTCGACTTCAGGCGGTAGCGGTTCCGTCCCCGTGAACGCCGGCGGCGACGACTTCGATCGTCGGCAACCGGCCGTCGCGGGCAGCGTCAGCAGCACGACCAACAGCAGCAAGCGCGTGATGATCATCGGTTACTCCTTCACCACTTCGCCGCCGGCGCGAGTGGCCAGTGCCTGGTAGCTTTCCAGCGAGATGCTCTCCTGGACGAAGCGGACCGAGCCGTCACAGAACAGAAAGTTGCCCCCGCCCAAGTGATCACTGCGGAAGCCGTGGAAGCCGCCATCCTGCAGCGACGGCCCGAAACTCTTGATGTTGAAGCGGTTCAGGCAATCGCCGAAGCTGTAGCCGCTGTAGCCCAGCGCCCAACTCGTGTTGCCGCCGCGGACCTGCCCCGCATAGGTGCCGCGCGAGAACTTGTAGTCGCTCATCTGGTAGCCCATCTCGCCTGCCAGGATTGTGGTCGCGGTGCCGTCGCCGGAAGTGATGGTATTCAGGTTGGTGCCGCCGCCGGTCTGATACCGGATGATGGCCCCGTCGTCGGCGTCGGCCGGGCCGAAGCCGTACTTCGTACCGATCGAAACGGCGTAGCTCGCGTAATGGGTCGTGTACGCATCAGCGGGCGCCGGCGGTTTCTGCATCGTCGGGCAGATGAGGATCTTGATCGGCAGTTTGGTCAGATCCGCGTTCGGCGTAACCGTGGGTGACAGGCTGACATCGTAGTTCTTGCGGATGTTGTCCTGTTCAATGTAAGGCAGAATCAGGGTGAACGCACTGGCGTTGGTCACGCTGTTGGCGTTCGGGAAAACGTTGTTGTCGTTGTGATAGCCGTGAAACGCCAGGCCTGTCTGCTTCAAATTGTTGAGGCACTGACTGCGGGCCGCTGCCTCGCGGACTTTCTGAACCGCGGGCAACAACAGCCCGATCAGGATGGCAATGATGGCGATGACGACCAGCAGTTCGATCAGCGTGAATGCGTAGCGGTAGCTGTGGCGCATGAATGCGGTCCTCCAATAAGGTAGTGGAAGGAGCCGCATTGCGAACGGAAGCGGGATCATTCCCGCGGCGGAAGCGGAGCTGGCTCAGGTTGTCAAACAGGGCGAGCGGGGGGTGTCAGCCCCATGTTCAGTTTACTTCTTCTCTCCCATGCTCAGGCGTTGCTTCGCCTTCGATTCCTCGGTCAACTTAATCGGTTCCTTGATCGCAGCAACGCTCGACAGGCTCGCGTGCATGCCGGCAAACAGCACGGTGCAGATGATCAGGCTGGCGAGGAACAAAAGCACGCCCCACAAGCGCGTCTTCTTGATCTGCCACCACATGAACAGGCCCGAGATCCCCCAGAAGATCATCGCCACGAACATCGCATCAACCGCCAGCGCCCAGAACCAGCGCAGGTTGATCCGGTCGGGGTAGCCATGGGCCAAGTGCAGCCGTGTCAGGAATCGGCGCGCCGCCATGCCTTCGGGGATCGTGTCCGTCGCGGTCAATGAGCCGCGCTGCATGTTATAACTCACGAAGTACCGCTTGCCGTCCACTTCCATGCGGAACTGCAGGTCGGGGATGGAAACGCTGGCGATCTCCTGCGTTTTCAAACTCAGCTTTTCGAGCATGCCCGGCACACCGTCGCGAAGCTTCTGTTCGAGCGGCGCTTCCACCTTCAGTTCGCGGTCGACGAACGGCGCGGGCGCTTTTGCCGGGGCGGGCGGTTGCTCCCTGAATGTGCGAACCGAACCGGTCCCGTCGTCGAGAAACACCGAAGCGCCATAGCGGTTGTCGCCATCCTTCGCGGTGACAATCGCCTGGGGGCGGGCGAAGTGGACGTCGTCCTCAATCAACTTGAACTTGGCTTGGCTGCCCTTGGCCCGCTCGGCGGTTTCGATGGCGGCAACCACCTGCCCGGCGATCTCGCGCGCCTGCGGCAGTTGCGTCAACGGCGTACCGGCGATTTCGCGCTCGTCGAACATCCTCGGGCTTTCGACTTCCGAGAACGCCGCCGGGTGATTGAACAGAAACGCCGTGGACCCGTAGAGGATCACGAACGGAAACATGAACAGGCCGGAGTACAGATGGATGCGGCGCACCAATTTCATCGCATGGTTCCAGCGCGAGCGGGCATGCGCGATTGCTGCCCACTCCGCCGCAGGCAGTTCGGACTTCACAGGTTCGGCAGTCGCGGTGTCCACGTGTTGGTCAACTCCGAATGATGCACGATAAAAGCCGGAACGGAATCTAACACACTGGGAAGTCACCGCGAACAGCTCGTTGCAGGAATCTTCATGAGACTGAGTCTCAGTTGCATTGACAATGTATTCATGTGAAAATAGACTGTCAACGCTGCTGATTCACGATTCGCGAGAATCGGCAGGATTTTCTGGATCTTTCAGCTGGTAACTGGATCGCGAGCAGGTCGTGGAGTGCT
>JBBQII010000168.1:0-7281 GCA_038324795.1 Gemmatales bacterium | reverse complement strand
CGCTGGCATCGGCTGGGCGAGACCGCACGGTACGGTTGTCAACCGCGGCTGACGGGAAGCTCATCACGAAATTGAGCCATCCCGAAGCTGTAATGGCGGTCGCGTTTCACCCGGACGGCAAGTCGCTGGTGACGGGCGACTTCAAAGGGATCATCCGCCAGTTCGACATGACTTCGCACAAGCAGGTGCGGGAGTTCGACGCGAAACAGATGCACCTGAAGTACAACATCCAGGATGTCGGCGGCGTGCGCTGCTTCACCTTCGATGAAAAGGGAACGACGCTGGTCGCCGGCGGCAGCGTGCCCGCGACGGGCGGCTTTGTCACCGGGACCACGCTGATCCTTGCCTGCGATTGGCAGACCGGCAAGACGGTGCACACGATCAAAGGTACCGGTGATAAGGACGGCTACGTCTACGACATGGCGTTTCATCCCGACGGCTACCTGATGGCCGTCAGCAGCGGACAACCGGGCAGCGGGCGGCTTTTCTTCCAGAAGCTCGGCGACCCGCAACCGCTGATGAACCAGCTGTTGCCGAACTGCCATTCGCTGGTGTTGCAACCTTCAGGAACACGGCTGATTGTCGCATCGACCAACGCCAACAGTTCCGGCAACGGCAAGCCCAAGGGCGACGAGTACCCCGGCAACTTCACCCCGTTGCACGTCTTTGATGTGGCGAAGTCGTGAACACGCAGCGATTCGTTGCATCGTTTGATTGCATTGCATCGGTTGCATTGCAGCCCCGTCCCCATGAGACGGTGCAACGATGAACATGGGGGGGGCGGCGACAGTTCGACTTTCATCGTCTGCAGGAACAGTTTATACTCGCTGCCTTCTATGGATGGAGCCAGCCATATGCGACGGATCGCGATCCTGAATCAGAAAGGCGGCGTCGGCAAGACGACGACCGCCGTTAACCTGGCCGCGGCCCTTGCACGTCAGGGCTCGTCGGTCTGCCTGCTCGACCTTGACCCGCAGGCGCACGCAACCGCCCACCTTGGGCTGGAACCCGCTGCCGATACGCCATCCATCTACGATGTACTGGTTCGCCAGCGGCCATTGGCCGAAGCACGCACGACCATCAACGATCGGCTGTCGCTGATCGGCGCGGATATCAACCTGGCGGGGGCTGAAGTCGAGTTGGCCGGCGTCGTCGGACGTGAAGTCATCCTGCGCGAGGCGATCGACAACGATGCCGAACGGCCGGACTACCTGCTGATGGATTGCGGCCCGTCGCTGGGCGTGCTGACGCTCAACGCGCTGGCCGCCGTCGATGAAGTCTTCATCCCGTTGCAACCGCACTTCTTCGCGCTGCATGGCCTGAGCAAGCTGCTCGAAACGACAGCACTGGTCAGCCGGCGCATCAACCCGGCCCTCAAGGTGACCGGCGTGATCATCTGCATGTTTGAGTCAGGGACAAAGCTCGCGCACGAAGTGCTGGGCGAAGTGCAGTCGTTCCTGACCGACAGCCGGGGCAATGCGGTCCCCTGGGCGGCGGCCCGCGTCTTCGAGACACGCATCCGCCGCAACGTGAAACTGGCGGAAGCTCCCAGCCACGGCCAGTCGATCTTCGACTACGCCCCCACATGCCCCGGCGCGGCCGACTATCGGGCACTGGCGGAGGAAGTGGCCGTCGCTCCCGCGGCCTTCGCCCACGCGGCCTGAACGTGGTCGATCTGGTATATTGTCTCCACCAGCACGTCGCGGAGCCAACATCATGCCAAGCCCGTTCCCGGGGATGGACCCGTATCTTGAAAGCGAATGGGGTGATATCCACCTTAGTTTCGTGGCGTATGTCCGCAACCGACTTCAAAAGGTACTCCCTGCCGGTCTGCGTGCCCGCGGGGAACAAAGGCTGATCATTTCAGGCTCGGACCCTTCGCATCAAGTCCGTCCGGACGTCGAAATCAGCGAATGGCGGGAATCAACTGGTCGGCAGATTCAACATTCACAGATCGCGACTGCCTCGCCGGTATTGATCGAATTGCCGCTGGAGATGGAGACGCAGCACTACATCGAAATTCGATTGGCTAAATCTCCGCACCGCGTGGTGACAGTCATCGAAGTAGTCAGCCCTTCCAATAAACGCGGGAACAGTGAATCGAAACGAGCATATCTACAAAAGCAGAGTTGTTACGTTCACGGAAGCGTGAATCTCGTCGAGATCGATCTGATTCGAAAGGGCGAATGGGTCGTCGCCGTCCCCCCCGACTCGATTCCGATGCGAATGCGCACCACATATCGCGTGGTAGTCCGGAGGGCGTCGGACAAGTGGAACGCGGAGTACTATCCGATCCCACTGGAATCGCCGTTGCCCGTCATCAACATTCCCTTGCGGGAGTTCGACGAAGATGTTCCGCTCGATCTGCAGTCGATTCTGACCGCATCCTACGAAGACGGTGCCTACGACGACATCGACTACACCATCGACCCCGAACCGCCGCTCGCCGCCGCCGACAGGAAGTGGATCGATCAGCATCTCCGCAAGAAGGGGTTGCGCAAGGCGAAGAAGCGGAAGTAAAGCGCTTGAGTGCGCCGCCCGGTCCGGTACACTGAAGCGATCTTGGCCATCCCGCCTTCCTCGCGAATTATTCACACAATGCGTTCTCTCTACACCGCCTTGCTGCTGCTTCTGCCCTTGAGCCTCCCGGCCGCTGATTGGCCGATGTGGAGGTACGACGCCAATCGCAGTGCTGCGTCGCCGCAGGAACTGAGCGCGAAGCTGCACCTGCAGTGGACGCGTTCGTACGCGCCCCAGCGCCCCGCCTGGCCCGAGCAACCGCTGATGCCGTTCGACGTCGCCTACGAACCGATCGTTTACAAACAGACGCTTTATTTGTGCTCTTCACGCAGTGACAGCGTCACCGCGATCGACACGCGCACGGGCGACGAGAAATGGCGGTTCTTCGCCGACGGGCCGATCCGCTTCGCGCCGGTCGCCTGGGAGGACAACCTCTACTTCGTCTCCGATGACGGACACCTCTACTGCATCGACGCGGCGACCGGCAAGCGGCATTGGCGGTTCCGCGGCGGGCCTGGCGATCGGCTGATTCTCGGCAATGAACGATTGATCTCCATGTGGCCCGCGCGCGGAGCGCCCGTCATTGCCGATGGCACGGTCTACTTCGCCGCCAGCATCTGGCCGTTCATGGGCATCTTCATCCATGCGCTCGATGCCCGCACCGGCAAAGTCGTCTGGACCAACGAAGGCGATGGCTCGCTGTACATGCGGCAGCCGCACAACAGCGACTCGTTCGCCGGCGTCGCACCGCAGGGACCGCTCGCGGTTATCGGCGACAGGCTGCTGATCCCCGGCGGGCGCTCGGTGCCCGCCTGCTACGACCGCAAGACCGGCAAGCTGATGCACTATCTGCTGGCGGAGAACTCGAAGAAAGGCGGCGGCTCCGAAGTCGCCGCGATCGGGCCGATCTTCTGCAACGGCGGGGCCGCATTCGATGCCAAGACCGGCAAAACACTGGGCCCGTTCGTCGTCGAACCGGTACTGACCGAAGACACCATATACGGCTTCACCAAGGACATCTGCCGGGCCTACGACCTCAAGAATGCGGAGTTCATGCTGCCCAAGTGGAAGATCACCGATACCGGCTCGTTCGACGCGAAAGGGGCCTGCTCGCTGATCAAGGCCGGCAATAAGCTTGTCGTCGGCGCTCCGGACAAGCTGTTCACCGTGAACCTGCCATTGCCCAAGGCCGGCTGGCCCGATGTTGCCTGGGAGTACCCGCTGAAGGGCACGCCGTCGACGACCCTCGCCGCCGATGACCGCCTGTTCGTGGTCACGCTGGAGGGGCGCCTGCACTGTTTCGGCGCCGAAGCGATCGAGCCGCGTCTGCACCCGATGGAACATCTGCCGCTGAAGAACGACGCCTGGACGAAGACCGCGCAGGAGATCCTCGAAACAACCGGCATGCGCGAGGGCTATTGTCTGTCGTGGGGTGTCGGCAGCGGCAAGCTGATCACGGCACTGGCCCGCCGCAGCAAGCTGCACATCATCGCCATCGAACCCGATGCCGCCAAGGTCGAGGCCGCGCGCGACACGCTGACCGAGGCGGGGCTGTACGGCGAGCGTGTCGCCATCATTCATGCCGATCCGCTGACACTGCCGTTGCCGCCGTATCTGGCATCGCTGATGGTTTCCGAAGACCTGGCCGCCGCCGGCATCAAGCCCGATGCCGCGTTCCTTCGCAAAGCATTCCCGATCCTTCGGCCGTATGGCGGCATCGCCGTGCTGCCGGCCGAGACGTCGATTAAGGAAGCCGGATTGGTGAAGGCAGTCACGAAGCTGGGCAACGTCGGCCTGTTGCTGATCCGCGATGGGGCGCTGCCCGGGGCCGACAACTGGACCCACGAACATGCCGACGCGGCCAACACGCGAGTCTCGACGGATGACCTGGTAAAAGCACCGCTGGGGTTGCTGTGGTTCGGCGGCCCGCCCAATGAAGGCATCCTGCCCCGGCACGGGCATGGCCCGCAGCCGCAGGTCGTCGATGGCCGGCTCATCATCGAGGGCGTCGACAAGCTGCGTGCCATCGACATCTACACCGGTCGGCTGCTCTGGGAGTCGCCGTTGCCGGGCGTCGGGGCGTTCTTTGACAATCTCGCCCATCAGCCGGGCGCCAACTCGGCCGGCACCAACTACATCTCGATGAGCGACGGCATCTACGTCGCCTACCGCAACGGCTGCGTGAAGCTCGACCCCGCGACCGGCAAACGGCTTTCGACATTCAACATGCCCGAGGTCGGGTTCAAGAAGACGACGCCGCGCTGGGGTTACATCAACGTCGTCGATAACTACCTCATTGGCGGTGCGGACCCGCTCTACGACGCGAAACTGCAGCCGGCGAAGAAAACCGTGGTCGCCGATGACGATGGCAAACTGTCGAGAGTGCTGAGCATCAAGACCGGCGCGAACGACAACCTGTCAGCCAGCAAACATCTCGTCGTGATGAACCGCCAGACGGGTGAAGTCCTCTGGACCGCCGCGGCCCGCTATGGCTTTCGGCATAACGGTATCTGTGTCGGCGGCGGCCGGCTGTACGCCATCGACCGCATGTCCGGCCTGGCGCTCAGCAAGCTGAAGAAGGACGAGAAGGCACCCGACATCAAGCCGCGCGTGGTCGCCTTCGATCTCGCCACGGGCAAGCAACTGTGGGAAAGCGAAGACGACGTCTTCGGCACCTGGCTGAGCTACTCCGAAAAGCACGACGTGCTGGTAGAAGCGGGTCGCGTGGCGCGTGACACGCTGCTCGATGAACCGAAGGGCATGCGTGCCTACCGGGCCAAGTCGGGCACGGTGATCTGGCATGAAAAGACCTACCTCGGCCCGGCGATGATCCACGGCGACATGATCCTGAAAGACCGCAGTGCCTGCGAACTGATGACCGGCGAGACGAAGAAACGTCCCGACCCGCTGACCGGCGAAGCCGCTGAGTGGAGCTGGATCCGCAACTACGGCTGCAATACGCCGCTGGCGTCACAGCATCTGATGACGTTTCGCAGCGGCGCGGCTGGCTATCTCGACCTGGGCAATGACGGCGGCACCGGAAACTTCGGCGGCTTCCGTTCCAGTTGCACGAATAACCTGATCGTCGCCGGGGGTGTGTTGTGCGCGCCGGAATACACGCGCACCTGCACCTGCAGCTACCAGAATCAATCTTCGGTCTGCCTGGTGAACATGCCCGAAGCGGAAATGTGGACGTCGTTCGGCAAGGTCGGCGTCGGTTCAAAGGGGATCATCCGCCGGGTGGGGCTGAATGTCGGCGCGCCCGGCGACCGCAAGGCCGAGGATGGCACACTCTGGCTGGAGTTCCCCGCGGTCGGCGGGGCATCGCCGCCCATTGAGGCGCATGTCGCCGGCAAGACGCTGACTTACTTCCGCAAGCATGCCGCCCGGGTCGAGGGGCCATTGAATTGGGTGGCCGCATCCGGCGTACACGGGGTCGAAGCGCTGACGATCACACTCGCACCGGCGAAGAGCGACGAGCGTACCTACACCGTGCGCCTGATCTTCGCCGAGCCCGACGACTTGAATGTTGGCCAGCGTGTCTTCGACGTGTCCCTACAGGGCATGCCCGCCCTGACGGCATTTGATATCGTGAAGGAAACCGACGGCGCAAAGCGCTCGATCATCCGCGAGATCAAAGGCGTCAAGGCGGCCGGCGAACTGAAACTGCTGTTCAAGGCGACGACCGGTCGGACATTGATTTGCGGCGTCGAAGTGGTGGCGGAAGGTTGGTAGTCTTTCTCCTGTGTACACGTCTGCGTGTGCACGTCGAAATTCGCGCACACGTGGACGTGTACGCTACGAAGGAGTTCTCTGCATGATTCGCACGTTCTCGCTGCTTGCGATGCTCACCCTTACGGCGCTTGCGTCCGCGCAGCTTCCGCCCGACGAGGCGCTGAAGAAGTTCACCGTGGCGGACGGGTTGCAAATCGAACTGTTCGCAGCCGAACCGGACGTCATCAACCCGACGTCGATCGACGTGGACGAGAAAGGCCGGGTCTGGGTCTGCGAAGCGGTCAACTACCGCCGGAAGAACTTCAATCGGCCGATCCTGCGCAAGGAAGGCGATCGCATCATGGTCCTGGAAGACACGAACGCGGACGGCAAGGCCGACAAATCGCACGTCTTCTATCAGGGCGAAGAATTGTACGGCCCGTTGGGGATCGCCGTCGCGCCGTACATGAACGACAAGAAGATCGCGTACAAGGTCTACGTCTGCCAGTCGCCTGACATCCTGCTGTTCGAAGACAAGGACGGCGACCTGAAGGCCGACGGCCCGCCGACCAAGTTCCTGACCGGCTTCAAAGGCTTCGACCACGATCACGGCGTTCACGGCATCAACATCGGGCCCGATGGCAAGTTCTACTTCACCGTCGGCGATCAAGGCGTGAAGGACCTGCAAGCGACTGACGGCAAAGGACCGAAGTTCAACAGCAATCAGACCGACTGCCGGGCGGGCACCGTCTGGCGTTGCGATATGGACGGCAAGAACCTCGAACTGATCGCTCACAACTTCCGCAACAATTACGAATGCTGCGTCAACAGCTTCGGCGAAATCTGGCTCTCCGACAACGACGACGACGGCAACCAGCAGACCCGCATCTGCTTCGTGATGCCCGGCGGCAACTACGGCTACTTCCCCCGCGGAGCCGGCCAGACCCACTGGCACGAGGAACAGCCCGGCATCGTCCACAAGACCATGCGCACCGGCTTCGGCAGCCCGACCGGGATTTGCTTTTACGAGGGGACCCTGCTCCCTGA
>JBBQII010000167.1:0-7290 GCA_038324795.1 Gemmatales bacterium | reverse complement strand
CTGCCGATCCGCTCGGATGACAACACGTTTGAAGAAGTGAAATCGCTGCGCCAACTGCCTGCATGGTGGAAGTTCGCGCTGATCCCCGTCTGTACTGCAGCGATCCTGGGGCTGCTATACTGGGCGACGATCGGGAATTAGTCCCGGCGTTTCGAACATCGGGGCCGGTTTTTCAATTGCCAACCGCACATTCTGACGGTGGGCTTGCTATGTCATGCTTTAATGTTTAGCTGGGAGGTGGTGATTGGTGGGAGCAGGAATACGGGAGAGCCATTTTATCGAAGGATTACTCATACAGCCGTGTCAACAACTTCGTCGGCTACCCGTTGAACGATCGATGTCGCCGCGCCTTCTGCCGTTTCACGGAGGGACAGCGATGCCAGATCTTGCTTTCTGCCTCGCAGGCTTGCAAATAGCCCGAAGGCGCCCGCTGGAACGAACAGTATCGCGGCAGCATATCCGAGCCAGCGACACCGTTCCGGAACGGCGACAAGACCGGCAATTCCACCGGCAATCGCAGCGACACTCAGCATGACACCGAGCCCCCGCCTGCCAAAGCCGGCCTTTTCAGATGGCATCGAAGCGGGCTCGTTTGAGGTAGGCTGAGTCATATCGACCTCTGCGGCGGAAACGAACACGAACTATACGAGGCGACGTCAACGCTTCAACAGGCTTCAGATCGAATTGCATGTTCGTCGCGTCGGATTGAACCTGCCTGTAGGATGCAATTGCTCAGCCCACCGGTGGGTCCTCAGGCTCGGCGATTTCAAACCAGCGGCCTGATCGCGACAAGCATACATCAAACAGCATCAGGAAATTAACCTGTCCCGGGAGTACAGGAACATCGTTCAATCGGGACCAGGCAAATGCAAGCCGGCGCAGCCCGAAGTTGCCCACCAGTGCATCACAAACCAGTAGCCGAGCCTCAGTAGAAGCAAGGTTGCCCGTTATTTTTACCGGCGTCGCGGAATCCCACGATCCGCCTGGTCGCTCGCCGATGGTCCACGGTATCACATTGATTGCGGCACCCGTGTCGATGAGCCCTGAAACGGCTTCTTCGCAGCGACCGAGATGTAGTCTCAGTGGCAGCATTGGTGCAAGGCCGGCCTCGCCGACCGTGACGTCTCTCGCCACAAACGGATACCTCTCGCGATTCTTGTTCATCAGCGTTGCCCATTGTCGCCGAGCGACTTCAGCAGAATGTCAGCCGCCCCATACGCGGCATCCGGCGACCAGACGGGGAATGCCTGTCCAGGTTCGTTCAGCGCGGTGGCTTCGTCACGCGTCAACTTAGCGGCGAGTTCCTCGAGCAGTTGCATCTGTTCATGACGAGGAAGCATACGAGCGCCGGCTAGCACCTCGGTCAGAATCATCGGAACCCTCGGGAGAGATGGCGGAGTCCGCGGCAGTTCGGATTGCCGAAGTCAAATTGAACGAAAGATGTTCCGATCCATTGAAGATTGTATTCTTGCAATTGATGCGACGTGACGCAATGGCTTATTTCGTGCGAGTTCACTCAGCTCGCTTCCCCCGCCATCTGCAAAAACGCATGCGCCGCCAGCACGCTGGCGGCGTGATGGTGCCAGCCGCGCCAGGAGCGGCCTTCGTAGTGGTCGAGGCCGAGTTGGCGCTTCAGTGATTCACGGCCTTTTTCGGCTGCGGTGTTCGTGTCAGGATCGATACTGCCAATCAACTGCTGACGCGTGATGAAGTCGGCCAGATCGTTTGATGACGTAAAACCGTTCGTCAAGGCGACGGCACCGGGGCGTTTACCTTCGGCCAGTAACTCTTCCAGCAACTGGATAGCAATGGCGTCTTTGGCCAGCGGTTCGCGGGCTTCGGGCGGAATCTCGCTCAGTTGTGTCGGGCGGGCCTGTTCCAGCCAACCGCGTGGAAGATACAGCCGCACCGCCAGCGGCAGGTAACCCGACGGGCCGACCTGCGAAATCAGTACCCCCGTCTGGCTGTTCGCCTTCAGGCCATGGTCGCGCAGGTATTGGCGATGCACGCCGACCGAATGCCGGCCGCGCTTCAGGCAGACCACTTCGTGAACCACCCAGGCCGAGCCGGGCTCGCCGATCGGGAGCAGTTGTTTGCGAAGTTGGGCCAGCAGTCGGCGATCGTCCCAGTTGCTGCGGCTGAGGAAGTGCTGCAACGCCTGCGAAGCCGATGCACCGACCGGCAGGAACTCGTTCGGCAGCGATCGCGCAATCGCCTCGATGCTACGCCGGCCGGGTGATTCGATCAGACCCCAAAGGTAGACCGAGAACCAGCGCAAATGCTCCGAGCGGGAGAAGATCCCCCGAAAGGTATGAGCGAACCGGAGCAGGGGCTCGAGCGGTCGCGACATCGTGTCTGCGGAAGCAATCATCAAACGGCCATCCAATAACCTACTATGTTGATCATCTAAGTGATGATAATCGGCTGTAGGCCATTTGCAAGTTGAATCTTTGGTCAATTCGGGTCGGCTTTGTCAGATCGGCGAGCGGCGAGTCGTCTGGTCGCCGTGGCATCGATTCCACCCATGTCCTGACGGTCGGACGCCCGCCCGCAACTCGGCATTGCCGGTTTCCGCTGTTCCGGTCACAATCCATCCCGGCGCATGGATGCGGCCCCACCCGGGAAGCTGGACCCCCCGCACGTCGATGCGCGACTGTCGTTTCGCAATTAGCTTTCCGCGGCGGCGCACCGTGTCCGAATCAACCGATAAAACAGGCAATAAGGCGGCACCGTTGCCGTGGGTGCTGCTCAGCGGCTTCCTCGGCATCTTCGCCATCAACACACCGGTTTCACCGACCGGGACCACTGCGAAGAACGCGGATAAGAAAGAAACGGCGATCGAATCGCCGTTCCAGATCAGCGGCAAAGACCCGCTCAAGCCGATCTATGACTTCTACGCCACGCACGACGGCCACTGGAATCCGCAGCAAGATTTGAAGCAGAACCTGCACAACTATAAAGTCGAATTCCTGATCGCGACCGTGCCTGACCCGATCGACACGCCGTACGGGCACTCGTTCGACCAGGTCGTCGATGCCATCCAGCGCGCCGTGGAAAAGAAGGACGGCTACCTGCTCGATCGTTCATGGTTGCCGTGGGAGTTCGACAAGAAACCCAAGGCTGGTAAGCAGGACGACGAAGACAAGCTGTTCGGCCACTACCGCGAGGCGTACCCGGGCGTGCTGCTGTTCCGCCACGGCAAGCATGCCGACCGCAAGGTGAAGGATTCGGGCATCTGCATCGTGTTCCTCGTCGGCGAGACGCCGATGGGCGGGCTGCACAAGCGTGCCTTCACGAAGGCGCTGCAGATGATGAACGCCGCAGGCCATCCGGAGGATCAACCGGTCCGCATCGTCGGGCCCTACTTCACGGGATCGCAGACGTCGCTGCAGTTCGTGGTCGGCGACTGGTGGGCCAGCACCTCGACGCTGCCGATGATCAAGAGCCTCTACCCGTTTGAAGTGGTGATGCGGCCGCAGAATCCGCTTTACAAGTTCGACGTGATCACCGGCAGCGCCACGGCGTTGCGTCCGGCGGATTTCTTCAATATCGACCCCTACAAGGACGGCCATCTGTCGTGGCAGGCCGACCGCTTCTCGCTCAGTTCCACCGTGGTGCCGACGCGCACTGTGATCTCGGCGATGATGCGCTATCTCACGCGGCGAGACGGCTGTGCCTCGAACGAACCGGTGGTGCGCAGCCTGTCGCACATTCCCGGGAAGATCGCGATTCTGACGGAAGGCAACACCGGCTTCGGCAAGGGGATCAGCACACTCAACAAGCAGGAGATCCTGATGCTGCGGTTTCCGCTGCATATCTCCCGCGTGAAAAACGAGTATACGCAGGCGTTCAAGAAGAAGGACGAAAAAGACGGCCTGAAGAACATGGATTCGCTCGTTCCTTCCGCACTCGATGAGCAGTACCACGCCAGCGAAGGCGTTCCATCGCAGGGGGGCGGCACCACCGCGATGGCCAACGCGCAGGTGCTGTCGAACATCCTGGCGACGATCTCGCGCGAGCAGTGCAAGTATGTCGGGGTCATCGCCACCGATGCGCGAGACAAGCTGTTCCTGGTCCGGCTTATCCGCGAGTTCTGCCCGGACGTTCGTATCTTCGTCACCGATGCCGACCAGTTGCTGCTGCACCCCGACTACCGCTACCACATGCGCGGCGTGGTCGTCGGTTCCACGTACCCGTTGATCGCCCAGAATCAGACCTGGGTGAACCCCGAAACACGCGACCGCGTGCTGTTCGCCACCGTGGCTGCACAGGGCTGCTACAACGCGAGCCTGTTTCACATGGGCGCCCATAAGGAACTGCTCGAGTACGCTCCGCCGGCATTCATTGAACGCGAGGCGGATGCCGACCCGAGAATCTGGCAGCGCCCGCCGATCTGGATCAGCACCATCTCCCCCAACGGCTCGCTGGTCCCGTTGCAGGTGTTTACCGAGTACGAAGACAAGACTAGCCTGATGCGGCTCAATACGGCCGCGAAGGTACCTGATGAAAGCGGCATCGCCCTCAGTTACCCCGGCGCGATGCTGCCGATCGGCATCGGCCTGCTCGCGTTCTGGCTGTTTCTGAGCACGCAGGCCCTCTTTTCCCGCTCATCGCGCATGTTCTGGGAACCGGCCGGCAGCAACAAAAGCGAGTTCTCGCTGCCGCAACTGTTCTACCGCAACCTTTTGCTCGGTTCGCAAGCCGTGCTGACCATGCCGGTACTGGCGTTGGTCTGGACGCATGGGCACTCGCTCGAGTTTCAGACGGTCGGCTCGAAGGTTCTTGTCGGCCTCACCATCGCGCTGAGCGGATGTTTCCTGCTCGGGATGCTGAAGCCGCTCTGCTGGCCGCCGTCGCGGATCGGGCAGTTCGCGCAGTGGTTGAAACCACGCAAACTCGATGGCGGCAGGCTGGAACTGGCGACCTGGGCGCTGGCCAACGTGCTGTTGATCCTCATCGTCGTCGGCTTCGGTGCATTATTCCTCGGCCGTTTCTGGGGCTACGGCGGCGATACCCGGCGGTCGCTGTTCTTCCTGCGCGCGGTTGATCTTTCGTCGGGCATGTCGCCGTTGACGCCGATCTTTTTCATGAGCACCGGTTTTGCTGCATGGGCGTTCTTTCAACTGAAGCGCGCACAGCAGATCGACCGTTATGTGGTCCCCGCGCCGTTCCCCGCCGGGTTCGGCAGTGACGCGACGGAGGGCGCCTTCGCCCGCATCACCGATCTTGATCGGCATGTGCAGGACGAAGTCCGCCATGAAAGCCTGGGTCTGCGGCACCCGAAGGCGATTCTGCTGACGACGCTGGCGCTCTTGTCGCTGGGGTTGGCGGTCTGGTTGCAGTCGCTGCCGACGATCGAAGGCTGGGGCTGGGACGGGATCTTTTTCGCGGGTTTCTGGCTGCTGTTCGCGTTGAGCGCGTCGATCCTCGTGCGGCTGTTCTTCCTGTGGCGGCAGACGAAGAAGCTGCTCAGCGCGATATCGCTGGTGCCGATGATGCGGGCCTTTGGCCGGCTGCCGGCCAAGGTGGCCGATCTGTTCGGCAAGTACCTGTTCGCGCAGTCGCCGAAATTGGAGCATCTGCAACTGCCGCTGCATCAGGTGCGGCTGCTGGCGAACGCGGCCGCGGCGGATGCCAATGCGCCGCCCGAGCTGGCCGACCTGGGCCGGGCCTGCGAGGTGCTGGATAAGCGCCTGCAAGAAGGGCTCGACGAATCGACCGATCGTGTTGCCGCCCAGCGTGCGGAGCGCGACCTGCGCGGCAAGCTGAGCGCCATCGCGGCGACTTGCCTCGTGGCACTGGCCCCGCGCTGGAAGTCGCTGCCGGTGGAAGACGCCTACGGCGACGGCACCAAAGTGAAGGACGACAAAGCCAAAGCGGAAGCCAACGCCGAGCCGGCCTGGGTGCTGCTGGCGGAGAATGTTGTCGCCACGCAGATCATCATCTACGTCAGCCAGTTCTTCGCGCAACTTCGCGGGCTGGTCGTGGCCGCCATGGTCTGCACGTCGCTGTTGCTGCTCTCAGCCACGTCGTATTCATTCAACCCCGAACGGCTGCTGCTGGTCAGCCTGCTGGGCCTCAGTGCGACGGGGCTGGCTGCCGTGATCTGGGTACTGCTCGAGATGAACCGCGACGAGGTGGTGAGCAGGATCCTGAAGACAACACCCGGGAAACTGTCGCTCGACTCGGGGTTCGTCGGGTCGTTCCTGACCTACGTCGTGCCGACAGTCGGTATTCTGGCGGCGCAACTTTCCGGCAGCTTCCGCTGGCTGCTCGAACCGATCCTGCACGTGATGAAGTGAGCGGCGATTGCCGAACCGACTGATGAAGCGATCCACCTGCTTGCTGATGCTGACCATTGTCGCGGCAGTCCACTTCGTACTGGCGGCCACGGTGCCGCCTGCCGACGATGAGCTGTACTACTGGTGCTGGTCGCAAGACCTGCAAGCCAGCTACTTCGACCATCCGCCGATGACCGCTCTCCTGATTCGGGCCAGTACATCGCTTTTCGGCCATACGCTCTTTGGACTGCGATTTCCCGCCTGCCTGTGTGCATTGGCGACGCTGTTCCTGATCGGCCATCTGACCGATCGCCGGGGAATCGGCTGGCTGCTGGCAACGCCGACGATCGCCTTCGGCTCGATCCTGATCACGCCCGATGCACCGGTGCTGCTCATCTGGACGGCGTATGCCATCTGGCTGATCGCCATTCAAAAGCCTGAGCGTTCACACCGCTGGGTCTGGTGGCTGGCGGGCGGCGTCCTGCTCGGGCTGGGCGGGCTGAGCAAATACACGATGGCGCTGGCGGTGCCCGGGGCGCTGCTGTCGTTCATGCTGAACCGCGACCCGAAGCAGGCCGCGTGGCGGCTGGGCTTTGTCTGCCATCTGGTCGTCTGCCTGATGGTGATGTCTCCGATCTTTCTGTTCAACATGCAGCACGACTTCCGGCCGATGCAGTTCCAGTTGAACCATGCGGCCGAGAAGAGCGGGCCGCTGCATCCGTTCCGCATCTTCGAGTTTATCGGCGGTCAGGTGCTGCTGGTCGGCCTGATGCCGTTTCTGCTGCTGCCGTGGTGCCTGCGGCATCGTCGTGAGTTAGGGGCGGACAGCAGGCTGCGCATCAGCCTGTGGCTGTTCGTGTTCCCGTCGCTGTTCTTCCTGATGAAGGGGGCGACCGGCAAAGTGGAAGGCAATTGGCCGTTCATCAGTTACATGACGATGCTGCCGCTCGCGTTACGGCAATGGGACGATCTGCCGGCTGCCGGATGGCAAAAGCGATGGCTGCTGCCC
>JBBQII010000166.1:0-7309 GCA_038324795.1 Gemmatales bacterium | reverse complement strand
ATCGGTACGGTCAGCACGCGCACGCCGCTGCTGGCGAGCACGCTGTGGTAGACGAAGTACGACGGTGCCTCGGTGATGACGATGTCGCCTTCATCGAGCAGGATTTCCGTCAGCAGACAAAGCAGCTGCTGTGAACCGGTGGTGATGATCACGTCAGCGGGCGTTGCGGCTGTTTCGCCGTCGCGCGTGCCATCAAGTTCATTGACGTGCCGCAGCACTTTCTCGCGCAACGGGCCATGGCCCTGCGTCGTGCCGTACTGCAGTGCGGCACGGGCGGTGCGCGGGTCGGCCAGCAGTTGCTCGACGGCGCGGGCGATCGGCGTGATCGGCAGGGCGGCGGCATCGACGAACCCGGCAGCGAGGCTGATCAGTGCCGGGTTGTCCAGCGCATGGGCCATGTAGTAGCTGATGGGCGATTCGGGGGTCCGTCGGGACTTCGCCGAGAACGTTAGCGCGGCCGGTGTCATCTGCCACCATCCATCAAGGGAAAAGAAAAGGCCCCGGAGGAACACTCCGGGGCCGTGGAAGTCAACCAGTTACGGTGCCCGGAGTTATGTGAGTGCGATAGCAGCACGTGCGGCGGCGACGGCAGCGGCTGCCCGCACCGAAACGACTGCCAGAATGTACACGCGATGCGTCAGCACGCTTAACTCCGGTTCAAATTCTCTTCGCATGTGATTTACACCATCTTCAGTTTCCTGACAAGTCAATCGGTCGGAATTCAGTGAAACGGGGCAAGCTGTGCGGTCGTCGGCAGGATCGCCAAAATCGGCCGAACCTGCCCAGCCGGTACAACCGTTCGATCAGGTGGAATTCTTGCCCCCGGTCGATCATGCATTCGGTTGCACCCCATGCATATCCGGCGTAACTTTTCAAAGACGATTATTGAAACGAACCATCGCATCAAATGCGGCCTGCATGACTGATGGAACTGACGGGCCGCCAATCGGCATGACGCCCCTTTACTTGAGGTGTACACCATGAACCGCTATCGCTTGTTTGCCTGCCTTGTCTCGCTTGTGCTGCTGATCCCCGCGACCGGCTGCGGCTCGCGCAACCGCTGCTGCGGCCCCAAGCCGTCATGTGCGCCGCCTCCGTCCAACTGCTGCCCGGCCCCGGGCGGCCAGTTTGCCCCGCCGCCCCCGTCCCCATCTCCCTCGGGCATCAGCGGCTTCTGAGATTGCCGGTGATTTTCCCCGCCGACCGCGCGGGCCAACCGTTCCTCGTCAACAGATCGGCCTACCCGGCCGATCTGTTGTGTTTGCTCCCCCTTTGCTGACTCATCCCAGCCGCGCCGAATCCGTTGTTTCCTTCCCACTTCTCCTGCGCTCGCGCTTGCGTGAACGCCGAATCGGGGGAAGGCTGTCAGGGAAGCGATTCTCCCTCTCTGACATGCAACACGGAATCGAGCCAGCCAACCCGGAGGGTGATCAATGAGGAGGAGCCTGCCGTCATGGTTCGACGTACTCTGCTGGTCGGTCTGGTCCTGGTCCTGTCGCACCTGGCTTCCGGCTGCTGCCCGAAGTGCAAACAAGTTCGCGAACGACCCTTTCACGCCAAACATCACTCGGCAGCCGTCATGGGCGAGCCGTGTGGCTGTTCCTGTTCCGGTGTTGGCCCGAGCCCGGTCTTTACGTCGGCACCTCTGGGTGAGCCGCCGTTGATCCGGCAAGAAGGAGCCCCGCTGCCCGCCCCGCAGAAACTGCCGGGCAACAATGCGGTTCCCATCGTCACGACTAGCCAACCGAAGCCGCTGACGTTTAGCGGGCGATGACTTCGTCCGGGCCGGAAGCTTCAATCAGAACTGGAAGCGTAGGCGATGGAACAAGTTCCGTCGCCCACGCTTCCAGTTCTGATTGTGTTGGTTCTGCTTCTCTTCACCAAATCCCCCCACAAGCAACCGCGCTTGTCGTATCCTCAAAAAACTGCTAATTTTCCTGCACAGACAATCCGTCGGGCGGGCTGTCTCGTCATGGTGGCACGGGTTGTCGCACACCTTGAATGGGGCATTCCACAAGATGCCCGGCCATCTCCCTGGAGAAAATGAATGAAGAAGCAACTTGCCGTGCTGGCGTTGATCGCCGCCACGGGCCTTGGAACACTTTGGGCGGTGCCGGTGGCACCGTCGGGCGAACAGGCGAAGATTCCGCAGCTGGTGACCCAGCTGGGCAGTGCCAACTTCCGTGAGCGAGATGCTGCCACACGCGAGCTGGAAACAATCGGCGAGCCGGCCCTGGCCGCGCTGAAGACCGCCGCCAAGAGCACCGATATGGAAGTCGCCAACCGTGCCACGGCACTGGTGGCGAAGATTGAACAGAAGGCTGCCAACGCCAAGCTGCTGGCCCCCACCTACGTGGAACTGAACCTCAAGGATTCGACCGTCGAACAGGCGATCGGCGAACTGTCGAAGCAGAGCGGCTACCAGATTATTCTGGCCGGCGACCGTGCCAAGCTGGGTGCACGCTCGATCACCATCGAGACAGGCAAAGTGCCGTTCTGGAAGGCCGTTGAAATCCTGTGTGAGAAGGCCAACCTGGCCGAGGGGGATCTGGCGGCCATCTCGCCGAACGACCTGCCCGCGCAGCCGATTCAGCCGATTGTCCCGTTGAACCCGATCCGCGTGAGGCCGATTGTGAAGCCGTTGCCCGCGCCGTTGCCGCCGGTCGAGCAGGAACTGCCGCCCAAGCAAAATGTGCCGCCCAACCGGAACCTGTTGCCCAGGCCGATCGTCAAGCCGTTGCCCGCCCCGGTCGAGCAGGATGTCCCGCCGAAGCAGGACGTGCTTCCCCGTCAGATCGAACAGCCGAAGTCGGACGTGCTTCCCGAAGCGTTCGCCGCCGATGAGAAGGCCGACGAAGAAGCCAAACGCCGTGCGGAAGATGAAGCGAAGCTGCAGGCTCAGAAAGAAGCTGAGAAGCAGAAGGCTCGAAAAGTCCTGCAAGCGCAGATCCAGGTCCAGAATCAGCCCGCACAGATCCAGATTCAGCAGGGCGGCGTGATCCGGCCGATCGGCCGTCCGCAGCCGACCATGCCGCAGAACACGATCGTCCTCGTTGATGCTGTCAAAGCGAAGGCCGTACCGACCCATGTTGAAGGAGCAGTCCGCATCCGTGCGATCGACAACCCGGGCATGCAGAACAATTGGGGCCCGGTGCCGGAGAAGGAATTAGCCGTTCTTCTGGAAGTCAAAGCCGAGCCCAAGATGCAGGTCCTGCAGATCGTGGGCACGAAGATCGAACGGGCCACCGACAACTACGACCAGATCCTCGATCAATCGCTGATGGCGAATGCCGAAGGAGTGGAAGAACCGGCGAACGGCGGACGGCAGATTCAGCGTATCCAGATCGGCGGCGGTATCGCCCAACCGGCGATCGAATACGTCGGCGGCGCTCCCAACGCCGGCGGCACGATCTTTACTCAGGCCCGCCTGAAGAAGGGCGAAAAGGAAGCGAAGTCACTGAAGGAACTTCGCGGCGTCGTCACCCTGAAGATTCGCACGCCCGCCGCGGCGCTGGTGACCGTCGAAAAACTGCTCGACGCCAAAGGCACGACCGCGAAGGGCAAGAGCGATGCCACGGTGAAGATCGTCGGCGTTTCCAAGGAAGCCAACGGCGACGTGAAGGTTGAAGTTGAAGTGACCCACTCGAACGAAGTGCAGCCCGGCAGTGCCAACAGCCCCCTCGGCTTCGAAGCGATGCCGTTCCAGGGCGGTGCCATCATTCAGGGCAATGTGCAGATCCAGTTCAACAACGCTGTCCCGGTGCCGGTCCCCGCGCCGCCCGTGAACGGCAAGGCCGTTGCCCCGCGCATGGTCAACCATCTCGGCATCGAAGTGCTGGACAGCAAGGGAGAGCAAGTTCCTCTCGTTCAGTCCATCAACACGCGGATGCAGTACAACCCGAACGGCCGCACGGCCGCGGCGACGTTCACCTATCGGCCGAAGAAGGACCAGGAAGTCAGCACGCTGGTGTTCAAGGGCACCCGCAACGGCACGGTTGACGTTCCGTTCGTGCTGAAGGACGTTGTGATGAAGTAAGTTTACTTCGCACCGCGCTTGTGCCTCGCAGGCAGTAAACGGTCGACGTCGACCGCTTACTGCCTGCGAGGTTTTTTCGTTCGCGGCTCGTTAGATGGTATTCCAACGCCGGGCTTGATCCCGTTCGCCATCCATGCAATACTCTTGCGGCCGGTTGACCGTACTCAAGGATGAGGCGCCGCGTTTGTCCGTCGGCACCCTGTGAGCGGCCAGCCAATCATTCGGCACGGGTCGCGCGTTCCGAGCGTCGGAGCCCCGTTGCGGAAGAAGCCGGGCGCGTATTGCGCCCCGAACTCAGGGGGAATGAAGTCATGTTCCGCAATCTCATCACCGTGACGGGGATCTTCTCGATTTTCGCCATCTTTTTCTTCTTCATTAAGCCGGACTGGGTCAAGCAGATCTACTCGACGCCGACCGCCGGCACTCCGTTGACGAGTGCCAAGGTCACCGCGCGCATTCCGCTCGACAGGTTGTCCGCCCGCGAAACTCCGAAGGACAAGTCAGCCTTTCTGCTCGTCGACGCCTTGCCCAATGGCGATGATGTGTCGGGCAAAGTCGTCGAAGATGTCGGCGATGATCTGCCGTCGCGCAGTACGCCGTACCTGTTGATCATCAACAAGACGAACAACACAATGCGATTTTGCCGGCTCAGCCCGAACGTGAAGAAGGTCACGCTGCGGGGCATGGTCTCGCCGGAAGTCAAACTGATGGAGTCCTCGGCCGCTACCGGGTCGCCGTACCAGGCAACGCTGTGGATCCCCGCAGCGATGGATGTGCTTCTCGAATTCGACGTGTCATTGGCGACTCCGTCTCGATCCTGAGGCGATGGCTGACTACAATGCTGGTGAGCCCGCGCCGCGGAGCGCGGGCCGGCACCTTTCCCTCCTGAATCGGCACCTTCGATCATGCTGCATATTCCCGCGCTGCGATTGGGCAAACCGTACGTCAGTCTCGAGAAGACCACTCTCGTTCACCACGTGAACGGCGAACCGGTCGCCGAGGTCAGCCAGATTTCAGGCGTGGCGATCAGCCGCGACATGAGCAAGATGGCGCTGGCGAAGAAAGAACTCGCGGCCATCCCGATTCGCGATCTGTTCGCGATGTACGCCAAGGCGGCCGACATCTTCGCCAAGGGCACAATCGCGATCGGCGACCAGGAGCAGTCGTTCGACGACTACATTCGCTGTCTGTCTTCCACCACCGGTTCGCCGATGGTGTTCTGCCGTCGCAATGCCGGCAAGGTGGAATACGTTCTGCGCAACGTGGAAGAAGTCATCAACGGCCTGACGCGCGGGCTGGACTTGAACGTCTTCGACAAAACCTATGCCGTGCAGGATCACCGCATGGCCGCGTTCTACCCGACGACCGATGCGTTCGGGGCAATCCTGCCGTCGAACTCGCCGGGCGTGCATTCGCTGTGGGTACCGTCCATCGCGCTGAAGACGCCACTGGTGCTGAAGCCGGGCCGCGAAGAGCCGTGGACCCCCTACCGCGTCCTGCAATCGTTTCTGAAGGCGGGCATCCCGGCCAGTGCGCTTAACTTCTTCCCGACCGATCATGCCGGGGCGGGCGACATCCTGAAGCTCACCGGCCGCAGCATGCTGTTCGGCGATGCGCGTACTACCGATCCGTACAAGAACGATCACCGCGTCGAACTGCACGGGCCCGGCTTCAGCAAGATCATCTTCGGCGAAGATTGCGTTGACAACTGGAAAAGCTACCTTGATGAGATGATCGAATGCATTGCCGCCAACGGCGGGCGTTCGTGCATCAACGTGTCGGGCGTGTGGGCTCCGCGCCATGGCAAAGCGATTGCCGAAGGGCTGGCCGAGCGCCTGGCGAAAGTCAAGGCCCGCCCGTGGGACGACCCGACCGCCGAACTGGCTGCATTCGCGAACCCGGACGTCGGCGTGGCGATTTCGGGAATGGTCGATGAAGGGTTGAATACGCCCGGCGCGGTGGACGTCACCGAACAGAAGCGGGGCAGCCCGCGCCTTGTTCGTGACGGTCGCTGTGCCTGGATTCTGCCGGCGATCGTATACTGTGATTCGTACTCTCATCCGCTGGCCACCAAGGAGTTCCTGTTCCCCTACGCAAGCGTAGTCGAGTGCCCGCAGGCGGACGTGCTCAAGAAGATCGGTCCCACTCTGGCCGCCATGGTCCTGACCGAGGACCCGGTCTTCACCCGGGCCGTGCTTGACAGTCCGCATATCGAACGGCTGAACATCGGCCCGGCTCCGACGACGCGGCTTGCGTGGGATCAACCGCATGAAGGCAATCTTTTCACCCATCTCTACCGCCAGCGGGCGCTCGGATTCGGCAAGCGAAATGCTGCCGCCGTTTGACTTCACGCCGCTCAACCGCGTGATCCATGGCGCGGGCTCTCTCTCCCGATTGGGGGAGTTGGCCCGCGACCTGGGTGGTCGTCACGTTCTGCTCGTTACCGATCCCGGACTGGAAAAAGCGGGCCATCCGCGGCGCGCCCGGCAGTTCATGCTGGATGCAGGGTTGCGGGTCTCGGTCTTCGATGAAGTTAAAGAGAACCCCACTACGCGCCAGGTCGATGTCGGTGTGGCGTTCGCAAAGGAGCACGCGGTCGACCTGATCGTTGCCATCGGAGGCGGCAGTTCGATGGACTGTGCGAAGGGGATCAACTTCCTGCTGACCAACGGCGGCCGCATGGCCGACTACAAAGGTTTCGGCCGCGCCACGAAACCGATGCTGCCGTCGATCGGTGTGCCGACCACCGCCGGCACCGGCAGCGAAGCCCAGTGCTACGCGCTGATCACCGACGAGAAAACACATCTGAAGATGGCCTGCGGCGACAAGAAGGCCGCGTTCCGCATTGCGATTCTCGACCCCGATCTCACCGCGTCGCAACCCCGTGGCGTGGCGGCCGTCACCGGGATTGATGCAATCGCCCATGCGGTCGAATCTTACGTCTGCACCCGACGGACGCCGATCTCGCAGGTCTTCTCTCTACAGGCGTTCCGGCTGCTTGTGCCCGCCTTCGCCGATTCGCTCGACAACCCGAGCGATGCGGCCATACGGTCCGCCATGCAGGTCGGGGCTCACTTCGCCGGCGTTGCCATCGAGAACGCGATGCTCGGCATCTGCCACTCGTGCGCCAACCCGCTGACGGCCCACTACGGCGTCCCGCACGGCGCCGCCATCGGCATGTTGCTGCCGCACGTCGTCCGCTTCAACGCCGTCGCCGCCGAGACCCTCTACCGCGAACTCCCCCCCGCCGGCGTGACCCTCAACGGCGAACCC
>JBBQII010000165.1:0-7314 GCA_038324795.1 Gemmatales bacterium | reverse complement strand
ATTTTCAAGCTCACGGACGTTACCCGGCCAATCGTGCGACAGCAGTGCCTCACGCAGCTCGGCACCCATTTCGGGCACATCGCGGCGGTTTACCTCGCCGTACCGTTTTAGAAAGAACTGGGCCAGGAGGGCGATATCATCGCGCCGTTCCCGCAACGGCGGCAGCGGGATCGGCACCACGTTGAGCCGATAGTAGAGATCGTCGCGGAACCGGCCGGTCTCGATCTCGTCTTCCAGCGACTGGTTGGTGGCAGCGACCACGCGCACATCGACACGAATCGTCCGGCTCTCGCCGACGCGCTCAAACTCGCGCTCCTGCAGAACGCGTAGCAGCTTCACCTGAAGTTTGGGCGACATGCTGGAGATTTCATCAAGGAAAATGGTGCCGCCGTGCGCGGCCTCGAAGCGGCCGGTCTTGTTGTCGATCGCGCCGGTGAACGCCCCTTTAACGTGGCCGAACAATTCGGATTCGAGGAGGTTCTCGTGCAGGGCACCGCAGTTGACGCGGATGTACGGACCGTCCGATCGCCGACTCAGTTTGTGGATCGCCTTGGCGATCACTTCCTTGCCGGTGCCCGTTTCGCCAATGATCAGCACGCTCGCATTGGTGGGAGCAGCGAGCTTGGTAAGGCGGTAGACTTCCTGCATCGCGGAACTTGATCCCACAATGTCCGGAAGCGGCGGAGCCTCCGCCAGTTCATTCTTGGCCATCAGGCCACCATCGCAATCATCGATCGTTCGGGAGAGGTAGAAGTAGTATAAGGACTTGTTGCCTAATGGTGCCACAGAGAATGCTGATTTTCCGTGCATTTTTTCTGTCGGAACGTCCGGCACGGGAGTTGGCGAGCTGAAAGTGCGTCAAACAAGCGAGACAACGGTCCATCGCTGCACTATTCCGCGCAAAGCGTGAGCGCTTGTTGATTCAGTTCGACCGATTGTTGAATGACCTTTGCGCGCCACACTGGATCGAACGGTGCGAAGGTATCGATCGCACGATGTTTGATGGCGACATGACGCGGGTGCGAACGATCAAGGAAATGGTGGGCCATGTTCTCGCGCCGCAGCGTGCCGATGACGCGAGTGCTGTCGAACGTTCCGAACTCGGCACACAGATAGATGTACTGCCGCTCCGCATGCTGCCGGCTGAGCCACTCGCCGATATCGCCGTAGTTGTGGTACCCATCTTCCGCGTCGTTGTCGAACTTGACGCGATCGGGTCCGAACAGTTTCACGGCATCGAGCATCCGCACCGACCCGACCGGATCGCTCGAGAGCAGGTTGAATTGGCCGTACCGGCCCAAACCGGTGTGGTAGTCGAGGTGGATCACGCGATCCGCCGAACCGATCAACAAGGGCAGTCGCTCGATCACGAATCGCGTGGTTTGGCATTGCCCGGTGCCGCCGTAGAAGATCCCCTTCGGGAACGAGTACTGCCCGGCCGGCATGACTTCGCGAAGATACTTCAACCCGTACTGCAGGGCCATCCACGGGAACTGCACGAAGAACCAGTTGATACTTCCCGGGGCCCGGGTCGGGTTCAACCATGAGTCCAGCGGGGCGAACAACGGCCGGGTCTTCCCGGCCAGCACCGGAAACTGTTCGGGCAGCAAGAAGTTGCGATTCAGATCGACATTCTCTTCATTCGCCCGGCGAATCATCGCGAAGCCATATGGATTGAGCGCGTGCAGCAGGACCACACCCGTGCCGGGCGGCGGTTGCCAGCCAGGCGGCAGCGACGCCAGCCAGGCGAGTTGCACGGCCGAGCCGAAGAACCCTTCGCCACCATGAAGTCCCGAGGAAAGCACCAACACGCGTGTCGCTTCCGAAACACCAAAGCAGGCAACGTCGATCGTTAATTCACCGGGATTGAAGCCGGGGGCGTCGATCGAATGAGTGATCTGCTCCCAGCCACGTTCGGCGACCATCGCGCGGAAGCGATCGCGGGCGGTGGCGTAGTCCGGCGAGAACGCATCCAGCGGTGACATGACCCATTCAGGGGACTGCCATCCCCCGCTCGACTTGGAATAATCGCACTCGTTCCCAACGCTCAGCGTATGGACTCACGCCACGATGATTGCAGTTGCCCGTGCCGGATGCCCGCGTTATACCCCTGCTCTTCAACGCTCGACGGCTACGAACGCGGGGAGAGACGATGCAGTGCCGGCCGCTGTTGCGATATATCTTTGACGACGAATCGCTGACGCGCGGGCTGGGCGATGCCGAAGCCCGTGTGCTTGTGGAATGGCTGGCGGACTGGGCGGAGCTGCTGGCCGGGGAAGCCGAGAGCGATCAGGAAGCCTGGACGGGAATCCGTCAACTTTGCCGGCGAGCCCGGAGTCTGAGCCGGTTTGTGCAACTCTGGAGCGAGCCTGTCTCGCGCGGTTCGGCTGTTCAACTGGCCGCTGTGGAACGATTCTCATGGCCGTTACCGGTGGAAGATGAGGAGCCGGCCGAGCTAATGGCCCGTATTCTGGAGTGGGAAGACCGTATGATAGTCGTGTGAGGTGTGAGGGACCCACCTTGCGGGTTTGGAGAGGTAGGGATACCTTGTGAACCTGTGCGATGCAACAGGCGAACGGGGAGCGCAAGCTCCTTGTGCGGTGTATTCCCCTTTACGAGGCGCGCTATTGTCCCGGCAATTTCCCATGCAGCGGCCGTTCGACAAGGAGGCGTTTCAGCGCCTGTCCCGCCGCATTGACCAGGCCAGCGACTTCATGGCCCGTGTCTCGGGCACCGATATCCCCGCTGCCGACTTCTACCAGTTACTTACGACCAAGACGATCAGTGTCATTGGCGGTACCGCCGGCATTGTCTGGATGAAAAGCCCGCAGGGCCAGTTGCAACGCCTGCATCAGACGAATCTTGCCACGGTCGGTCTCGACAACATGTCGAACGGGCGGACCCTGCACAGCGAACTGCTTCGCCATGCCCTGTCCGGCAAGCAGTCCTACTGCCTCGAGCCTTCGCATCGGCTGCCGACAGCCGTCGGCACCGAATGCGGCAATCCTTCCACCTATCCTCTCTTGCTGTCGCCGATTCTGGACGACCAGGGCCAGACGCTGGGCCTGTTCGAAGTGTTCCTTGATGCTGATGCCGACGTGAAGATGCGCCACGTGGCCATCAACTTCGTCAACCACATGTCCGGCTTCGCAACGAACTACCTGCGGAACAATACCGCCCTGCGGAATACCGTGCAGGAGCAGGTCTTCACTCTGATCGAGAGTTTCAGCCGGCAGATCCACGCCTCGCTGAACCCGACCGAAGTTGCCTATCTGATCGTCAACGAAGGCCGACGCGTGATCGGCTGCGACCGCCTCAGTGCCGGCATCCGCCATGGGAAGCACACCCGCATCGAGGCCGTCAGCGGGGCCGACGCCGTCGAACGCAGCAGCGTGCAGATCAAGTCGATGCGCGATCTGTTCGATGCAGTACTCGACTGGAACGATCGGCTCGTTTACAGCGGAACCCCCGACCAGAGTCTTCCGCCCAAGGTTGCGAATGCCCTCAACACTTATCTGACGCAAAGCAATCCCAAGCTGCTCGTCGTACAGCCGTTGCGCGACGAACGCGAAAAAGTGAAGTCGCGCGATAAGGATGCCCACTACGGCCCGGCACGCTCGGCACTGCTGCTGGAATCGTTCGATTCCCCCGACCGCGTCGAGCCGCTGCTCGACCGGTTCAACCTTGTGGCCGGGCACGCGGCCAGCGCCCTGTACAACGCGGCGGAGATGAAGCGCATCCCGTTCGCGTTCATCTGGAAGCCGATCATGGCCCTGCAGGGTCGGGCCGGCGGCAAGCGCCGGTTCTACACGATGATTGGCCTGGGCATCGCGACCGCGCTGGTGCTGGCGATGATCTTCGTGACTTACCCGCTGAAGCTCGACGCCAAGGGGCAACTGGAACCCGAAGAGTGGAACTACATCTACCCGGCCGATTCGGGCCGAATCGTGCAGTTCAAGGTGGGCCCCGGGCAGATCATTCGGCCGAACACGCCGATCGCGGTCCTCTCCGACCAGGAGTTGGGGCGGCAGATCAACGAGAAGCTCTCCGAGATCGTCAAGGGCGAAGCGGCTGTGAAGTTGCTGGGTTCGCAGGCCGCGAGCGGTGACCTGCCGCCCGGCAAGCGCAAGGAGAAGGCCGACGAACTGGAGCGCGAGCAGAACAACCTGAACTCGCTTAATGATCAGTTGAATCTGATGCTCGAACAGCACCGGGCCGATCGCGCGAATCCGGGCCAGTTCCTCATCACCGCACCGGAGTTTCCGCGTTCGCGAAGCTCGAGGGGCCTGGCTGAATGGAAGGTCCTGAATGCCGACTTCGTGCATCAGATGGTCAACCGTTGGGTCCGACCGTCCGACCCGCTATTGCGCGTCGGCAATACGACCGGTGCCTGGCAAATCGAGATGAAGGTTCCGCAGAAGCATATCGGCCAACTGCTGCGGGCGTACAAGTCGGGTCAGGGTGGGGAATACCTCGAAGTCGATGTCCTGGTGACGAGCGCTCCGACACAGACGTTCAAGGGGCGACTCTACCGCCGCGACATCTCGGCAGAAGCGGTGCAGAACAAAGATGACCACAACGAGTCCGAATTAGTGGTGCATGCCTACGTTCGCGTTAATGATCCGGACATGCCGGCTCCGGATCATATTCCGAAGGAACTGCTCACCACCGGCGTTGAAGTCCACACCAAGATCCGCTGCGGCAACCACTCGCTCGGCTATAGCCTGTTTCACGGCGGTTGGGAATTCTTCTACGAGAATGTTCTGTTCTGGTTTTGAAATCATCTGCTGAGGCACCGCCATGGCCCGACATATTCTTCGCGTGTCATTCTTCGGAGTATTGGTTCTCTCCGTGGCCGCATGTTCGTCCAACGAGACACCACGCATGGGCGACTCGGACACAGACCGACCGAGCGCAAACGTCGACATCGGCAAGCCGATCTTCGAGGAGAAACCCTGGCCCGTGCTGCCGTCGAGCCTGACGGCCGTCAACGAGGCGATCCGCGTGCCGTTCTGCCATCTGACGGTCCTCGACCGCGTTGATGTTCCCAGCAAGGAAGATGGAACAGTTGAATGGTTTGGTGCCGAGATCATGCCCGAAGAAGTGATCGACCCGAAGGACGTCTTTTCCCACCCCCGCACGAAGAAGCAGTTCGTTCGCCTGCGGACCGGTGCGAAGGTGAAGCGCGGGCAGATCATCGCTTTGCTTAACGACGAACGGGCCGACCTCGAAGTCGGCATTGCCGACAGCAATGTCGAAGGGGCCAAGACCGAACTGAACGCGGCCACCGAATCAATCAAGTACTACGAGGCTAACCTCAAGATCGAAGAGGATTCGAAGAGTGCCAAGGCAGGAATCGTCGCGGCCAAGGCCAACTTGGCCAAGGCACTGGCCGAAGAGGCCACGAAAAAATGGGGAGTGAAGCGGTACGACGGTGAACTGCAAAAGGCGAAGGAGAAGTTGAACAACCATATCATTCGTGCACCATTTGATGGCGAGATCGTCCAGTTCTACAAGCATGTCGGCGAAGGCGTGAAGGCCGGCGAGCCGGTACTGCAGATTCAGAACACCGGCCGACTGGGCGTCGAGGGCAACCTGGAAGTGCAGTTTGTCGGCAAAGTGGCCGTCGGTACGGAGGTGTTCATCGAACCCTCGCTGATGGAGCCACCTTCGCCATTACGGTCGCCGCATGCGAGCAGCAAGCCCATCGCTGCCGTGGCCGCGGGCGTACGCTCCAAGAAGCAGTTCATCCTCTCCGCCGGGGAAGACGGGGCAGTGCACCTTTGGGATGCCACGACGGTGCATGCCTCCTGGCCGCACCCGGCCGCGGTGCGAGCGCTCGCGCTCACCCGGCCTGAATGCGCCACGGCCCTTGTGCTCACCGGCTGCGATGACGGCAAGGCCCGCCTCTGGCCGCTCGACACACTCGGCAAGGAGCCGTTGCGATCGCTCGACACGCATCACGAAGGGGGAGTCCGTTCGGCGGCGTTCTCACCCGACGGCAGCCTGTGCGTCACTGCCGATGACCGCGGCGACATCCACCTGAGCGATACCGCCACCGGCAAGCTGCGCTACCGTTTCCCTCGCGAACACAACGGATCGGTGACGTCGCTGACCTTCACGCCGGAGTGCCGGGTCGTCTCCGTCGGCGGCGACGGCCGTGCGATCATCTGGAAAGTCGGCGATCAGGGCGCGGGCATTGATGTCTCGTTCGACCATCGCGGCGGCGACGTTGCCCAACTCGGTGTCAGCGATGACGGCGGGCAGATGATCCTCGACCTCGACAAGAACCGCCTGCGCGTGATCGAACTCGCCACCCGGCGGAACCTGGGTACGCTCTCGCAATCGAACGACGGCAAGTTCGGCGCGTTCGCGCTGCTGTCCCCTTCGGTGAACAACGAAGGCGATCGCGTGATCCTGACCAGCGGCCACACCGACGGTGTACTGCAACTGTGGCGCTGGACCGGCGGCCCGGGCAAGGGATCGGAACTCAAGAAGCTCGTCAGCACCGGCTACGCGCCGATCACCTGTGCGGGGTTCTCACCCATCGGAGTCAACGGCTCGATCGTGGCCGGAACGCGCAAAGGCGATGTCCACGTCTGGCCGATGCCGAAATCATCCGAGATGACCGACCGCTTCAAGGCCCGAATCACCACGATCGCGCCCAACCTCGAGTCAAGCGGCAAAAGCGTCCGCATTCATGCGGAACTCGACAACACCGACCCGAGATTGTTTCTGCGCCCAGGCACAACGGCAACAATGGTGATTCCGCAGAAATAGGGGTCAGGGGTCAGGGGTCAGAGAAAGCAAAAAGAAGAGAGAAGAGAAGAGAGAGAGAGAGAAGACAAGAGCGGAGCGGAAGCTGAGGGGAGATTGTGATGATCCAGTCGTTCCGGGATCTGATTGTTTGGCAGCGAGCGATGCAGTTCACGAAAGAAGTTTACATGCTGACGAAGCGATTTCCGAAAGAGGAAACCTATGGGCTCCCATCGCAACTTCGCCGTTCGGCCGTCTCTGTTCCTTCTAACATCGCCGAGGGCCATGCTCGACAGGGTAACGAGTTCCCTTACTTCCTGTCGATTGCACGCGGTTCGCTTGCCGAAGCGGAGTGCCAGCTTCTTCTCGCAGTCGACTTGAGCTATCTGAAACAGGACGACATCGCTGCGGCATTGGGTTACGCGACGGAGATTCGGAAGATGTCGTCCGCGCTCTGTGCAAAAATCAGTTGAACAGCTTTCTTTCTTCTCTGCCCTCGAACCGACATCGTGGTTGAAGTCATCGCCTGATCGGAGTCTTGCTGTCTTGTTTTCCTGA